>CANPYD010000047.1 GCA_947587775.1 uncultured Clostridia bacterium | reverse complement strand
TCCCACTTGCTTCCCCTCTTAGGGGAAGTACCCGCGCAGCGTCCCACTTGCTTCCCCTCTTAGGGGAAGTACCCGCGAAGCGGGGGATAGGGTTTTTTGAAAACCCCTCAGTCACCTGCGGTGACAGCTCCCCTACAAGGGGAGCCAAGGCACGAGGGCAAGGGCAGCGCGCCGGCTCCCCTGGAAGGGGCGCCGAGATGCCCCCTCAGTCACCTGCGGTGACAGCTCCCCTATGAGGGGAGCCAAGGGAACTCCGCTCGGTCAGGTCCCCTTACTCCAGCATTTTCAAGAATTCCTCTTCGCCGATGACGGGGATGCCCAACTTTTTGGCCTTGTCGAGCTTACTGCCCGCCTTCTCGCCGGCAATCACAAGCGTCGTGTTTCCCGTGACGGAGCTCGCCGCAACGCCCCCGAGCGCTTCGATACGCTTCTGCGCCTCGGTGCGGGAGAAGGACGCAAGGGAGCCCGTGAGCACCACCGTCTGCCCCGCAAAGACGCCCTCTGCGGCGCGTTCTTTTGCGTATACTTCCACGCCCGCCTCTTTCAGGCGGGCAAGCTCCGCGCAGTTTTCGGGGTCGGCGAAGTAGGCAAGGATCCCCCGTGCCGTCACGTCGCCGATGTTTTCGAGCGCGACAAGTTCCTCATAGGACAGCGCGGCGATCTTCTCGATACTGCCGAATTTCGCAAGGTCGCGTGCGGCGACCCGCCCGATCTGCCCGATGCCGAGCGCATACAGAAAGCGCTCGAGGGTGATCTTTTTGCTCTTTTCGATCGCAGTGAGAAGGTTTCCGATCTTTTTCTCCTTGAACCCGTCGAGCCCCGCGAAGCTCTCCTCCGTGAGGCGGTAAAGATCCGAAAATCTTCTCAATCCCTTCTTCTCATAGAGAAGCTGGATCGTCGCCTCGGACATGCCCTCCACATCTGCGGCGTTTTTCGTGCAATAATGGGTGAGTTTTTGCACGACGCGGGGCGGGCATTCCCTGTTCGGGCAGAAAAGATTCGCCCCGATCTCCTCCGCTTTGCTTCCGCAGTAAGGGCACACGGACGGCTTTTCTATCGGGGGGGTCTCGGACATGGTATCGTCAATTGCGCCCAAGATCTCTGGGATCACCTCGTTGGAGCGGCGGATAAGTACCTTGGAACCCAAGCGCACGTTCTTCCTCTGAATATCGCCGAAGTTGTTGAGCGTCGCGCGTTTTACGGTCGCTCCCCCGAGTTCCACGGGCGAGACGAGCGCGAGCGGCGTGAGTTTTCCCGTCCGCCCGACCTGCCAGACGACCTCTTTCACAACCGTCTCCGCTTCCTCGGCTTCGAACTTGTAAGCGATCGCCCAGCGGGGGAATTTATCGGTAAATCCCATCTTCTCGCGCACGGCAGCCCCGTTCACCTTGATGACCGCGCCGTCCGTGAGATAGTCGATCTTGCGGCGTCCGACCTCGATCTCGTCCACCGCTTCCCGCACTTCTTCCCCGCTTGTGCAGATCTTGAAATAGGAGAAGACTTTGAATCCTTCCCGCTTCAGAAATTCCATTGCCTCTGTCTGCGAGGAAACGGGATGTTCGCTCATGTAGTTGACGTCGTAAAAGAGAATCTCCACGCCGCGCTCCGTCGTCATTGCGGGATCAAGATTCCTGACAGCTCCCGCCGCCGCATTGCGAGCGTTTTTGAGCTTCTCCGCGGGATGCAGTTCGTTGTATTTTTCGAGGACGGAGAGACGGATGACCGCCTCGCCGCGCACCTCGAGCGTCCCCTGATAGGAGATCTTCAGGGGGAAGCTCCTGATCGTGAGCACCTGCGCCGTGACGTCCTCTCCCTCGACGCCATTGCCGCGGGTGGAGGCGCGGACGAACGTGCCCTTTTCATATGTGAGGCAGACGGTGAGCCCGTCATACTTATATTCGACGGTGTAATCCGCGTTCTCGTCCGCCTTTTTGACGCGGGTGAAGAATGCGGAGAGCTCGTCCTCCGACACTGCCTTGTCGAGCGAGTAGAGGCGGGCGATATGGGTATGCCGCGCAAAGCTCTTGACGGGCTCCCCGCCGACGCGGCGGGTGGGAGAATCGGGATAGACTTCACCCGATTCCCGCTCGAGTTCTTTGAGCTCGTCGTACAGCTTATCGTACTCCCTGTCCGGAACGCTGGGATTGTCGAGCACATAATATTCATACGCCCATTTGTTGAGCGTATCTACAAGATACCGCTGTCTGTTCATAGATCCTCCAAGACTTCGAGGGGCGCGAGCGCCGCCGCCAGATCCTTATTCCCCGCCGCCGCAAAATGCACGGTGATGATGAGATTGCTCCCTTCCCCCCGCATGGCGACGACCTCTCCCGTGCCGAAGCGCGCATGCTTGACGAGGGTCCCCACATGGAAGCGGGACGTGTCCTTTTTGGGAGCGGATCTCTGCGCCGTCCCCACATTGCCGTAACGGACGGGAGTTTTTTGGCTACCGTAAGTAAATCCCGCCTCCCGCTCCTGCTCACGGTAGACGCCGACTTTGCGGGGCGCGGAATCGAAGGAGTACTCCGTCTGCCTGCGGTAGCCGTATCTGTACCCTTCCCCCGCCGTATAATCCCCCGAATAACGGGTATAAACGCTGCTTTTGGGCATGTCGAGTAGCGAGGAAAGCTCCTCGACAAAGCGGGAGCGCATCGTGGGCTCCCTGTGCCCGTAGAGATACCTGCTCTTGGAGCGGGTGAGATAGAGCTTGTTCTTCGCCCGCGTGATCGCGACATACATGAGCCGCCGCTCTTCCTCGATGGCGCGCGGGTCGTCCACGGCGCGGGAAGTCGGCATGATGTTCTCTTCCAGCCCGACGAGGAACACACTGTCGAATTCCAGTCCCTTGACGGAGTGGATGGTCGCGATCGTCACATAGTCCCCCTCGTCCATCTCGTCGGTGTCCGAATAGAGGGTGATCTGTTGGAGATAGTCGGCAAGGGACGCTTCCCCGTTGAGACGGACGAACTCGTCCACGGAGTTCTGGAACTCGTCGAGATTGGCGCGCTTTGTGACAGATTCGTCCGAATTGTCCGCATATTGCTCTCGCATGCCCGAAGTCGAAAGGATGTATTTCGTCAGAGAGGCGACGCTCTCTTCCTGCGAGAGGACGACGAGCTCCTTGATATACTTGCCGAATATATGCAATTTTTCCTTCGTCCCGCTACTGATCGGCAGAAGGTCGCAGTCGAGAATGGCGTCGTAGAGGGAGAGGTCCTCGCGTGCGGCGTACTCTTCGAGCGCCTGCATCGTCTTGTCCCCGATGCCGCGGCGGGGGACGTTGATGATCCTGTGGACGGCCTCGCTGTCGAAGGGGTTCGCGACGAGACGGAGATAGGCAAGGACGTCCTTGATCTCCTTCCGTTCGAAGAATTTGAACCCGCCGAACACCTTATAATTGATCCCGTACTTCGTAAATTCCTGTTCATAGGAGCGGGTGAGCGCGTTGATCCGCATAAGAACGGCAAAATCGGAGAGTTTTTTCCCGTTCCGTGCCGCTTCCGCGATGACTCTTGCGCAGTAGAGCGCTTCCCCCGTCTCCTCGTCCGCCTCAAAGTAGACGGGCTTCTCCCCTTCGGGCGCCTCCGTCCAGAGCTCCTTCCCCTTGCGGAAGGAGTTATGCGAGATCGAAGCATTCGCAAGGGCGAGAATGGAAGCGGTAGAGCGGTAATTCCGCTGCAATTTATAGATCTTCGCATTCGGAAAACTGCGTTCGAAGTGCAGAATGTTCTCGATCTTCGCCCCCCGCCATCCGTAGATGGACTGGTCGTCGTCGCCGACGACGAAGAGGTTCCCGTGCACGGACGAGAGGAGTTTGATGATGTCGAACTGCACAGCGTTGGTGTCCTGAAACTCGTCGACATGGATATAGCGGAATCTGTTCGCGAGGTACTCCCGCGCTTCCGCGTCCTGCGAGAGAAGGGCGAGCGCTTCGCTCAGAAGATCGTCAAAGTCGAGCGCGTTATACATTCTGAGATGGGCGGCATACTTGATATAGACCTTGACCGCCGCCTCGATGTTGCGCTCATGCGCAAAGCGGACGCGATATTCCTCGGGAGAGAGCCCGAGCATCTTCGCGTTCGAAATATGGTAGCGCACCGACTTCAGCAGTCCGTCGTCGTCGGTCAAATTGCACTCGCGGAAGGCCTGTTTGATGACGGCGTTGCGCTCCTGTTCGGAATAGATGGAAAAATTCTCGGTGAGCCCGCGGCGGTCCGCATACATGCGCAGGATCTTCACGCACATGGAGTGGATGGTACACACCCACATGCTGCGGGTATCCGTATAGCGTTCGAGCCGCTCACGCATTTCATGGGCGGCTTTGTTGGTAAAGGTGATCGCTAAAATATTCTCGGGCGGGACGGAGAGATCCTCGATGAGGTGCGCGATACGCGCCGTGAGCACCCTCGTCTTGCCGCTTCCCGCCCCCGCGAGCACGAGGACGGCGCCCTCCGTATCGTTGACGGGGAGAGTCTGTTCGTCGTTGAGTGAGTATAACGCTTCCATACCGCTCTATTATAGCAGAGCGGAAGGAAAAACGCAAGTGTTTGGCGCGCCGCAAACGCCGCGGGAAACGAAACGCCCGTCCCGCAGGAATGGCTTATTTTCTTCCCTTGATCTCGAACTCGTACTCCCGTTTGAAGCGTTCGAGGGCGGCGAGATACCTTTCCGAAAGCTCCAACGTGTAGCGTTGGCGGTCGGAATAGCTCAGGGAGTCGTAATATTCCCTGTCGGTGAGTCTGCCGATCGCGTCGGAAACTTCGCCCTCGGCAAGGAGCATGTTTTTGACTTTCAGATAAAACGCGTCGGGGGTCTCTCCCTTGATCTGCGCCCCGACTTTCGCCTGAAAATAGCGTTCCATCTTGCTCTCGTTGATCCCCTGTGCGCGGGCATGGCTGCGCTCTTTGTGGAGTTCTTCCTCGCACTGCTGCCAAAATCCCTTCTTCATGCGCGTTTTCGCCTCTTTTGCAAGCATTTTCAAGGTCTTTTCCATGCCGCCCTCCGCGGATATGTTCCGACAAATTTCGCAAAAAGAAAATCCGCAAATTCTTGCGGATTCCTCATTAGTTTCTGCTTCTCTTTCTCGCGGCTTCGGACTTCTTTCTCTTTTTGACGGAAGGCTTCTCGTAGAATTCCTTCTTACGAAGATCGCCGATGATGCCGTCGCGCGAGCACTTTCTCTTGAAACGGCGGAGCGCCGATTCCAGATTCTCGTTTTCTCCGACTTTGATCGTGGACATATTCACTACCCTCCTTCGCCGCAGCACTTATTTTCTTCCATATTATAGCAAAAAGGAAGGCGCCTGTCAAACGCTTTCCGCCCACTTTCGCGGAAATTTTTGCTTTTCCCCGAAATTCCGAAGACGAAGGCGGGACGCCTCTTCTTACCGGTAGACGAATTGGCAGACGACGCCCTCGTCATAGTCGCCGAAGCCCTTCCCGAAGAGGGTGAATCCCCCGCGGTTTTCGGCGTTCTCATAGACGGCGATGCGGAAACGGATCTGCGCCGCGGGCTTCAGGGCAAGGTCCGCAAGGGTGGTATCCGAGACCTTGACGCCGTTGATGAGCGTCCCCTCGCTCCCCACCGCGATGAGGATCTTTTTGCCGTACTGTCCCAGATTTCCGTACCACCATGTCGGGTTGCAGGTGCCCGTGCGGTCGTTGTATTCCCCCTTGCTCGTATAGACGCCGAGATCCTTCCCGTTGACGAGAAAATGGATATCGCTGGGATAGTACGCGGCGTACCCGGGCGCCTCCGAGGCGATCTCGAGGGAAAGACGGAACTCTTTGAGCGCCGTATTTTCGGTGAGATAGTTGGGAAGGAGATATTCCACATACCCGTAGGAAAGCCACAGGATCCCCGCTTTGACCCGTTCGGGATAGGAGAAACAGGCGGGATCGTCAAATCCGCCGATGATATGCTCCCCCGTCGCGATCCCGCAGGTCGGATGGACTTCATACCCGACGTATTGCCCCACGTCGATGTGTGCGGACTCCACCCTGCCCTCCGCCTGCGGATGGGCGAGAAAGTCCACGATGATCTTGTCCGTCGCGAGCGAGCAGATCTTCTGCGTGCCCCGCACGCCCGAGGATGTGGAGATCTCGATGAGCCCCGCCGCATGCAGTTTTTTGGCGTGCGCCGTGATCGCCCCGTTGGAGACGCCGAACCGCTTTGCAAAATATGCAAGATTGAGTTCGCCACGCGTCAGAAGCTCCTCGAGCATTCCGAGCCGCACGTCCGAATCGAGCGCCTCGTACAATAGTTTACCTTGACGAAAATCTTTCAGATAGATCATAAGGATATTGTACGATTTTTTTGACACTTTGTCAACCTATACGAAAGTCTTACATAAAACTTTCACAAAAAATTAAAGAAAATATGACTCGGCGCCCCACCTTGGCGCCCCTCTCAGGGGCAGCGAGAGCCCTATCCCCCGCTGCGCGGGTACTTCCCCTACAAGGGGAAGCAAGGGGCCGTTGTCATTTCGACCGAAGCGAAGCGGAGTGGAGAAATCTTGACAAAAATAGGGTGGAGCACTCGCCGTGGGCGCCTTGCCCGAAATGACAAGCGATGGCACGGTTCTCCCCTCGTCCCCCCCGCGTCATTCTACCTCGCGCGCGTGCATATAATGATAATTGCGAAAAGAATCCGAATTTTTTTTCACTTTTTCAACAAATTTTATGGGAAAATGCAAATAAAACATTTGACAAACAGGCAGCATAAGTTATAAAAGCGGCGGCGGACAACAAGTATGACGCAGGCACTTCCGTCACCGTCACCGTCACCGCGAAAGAAAATTACACGGTTGAAAGCGTGACCGTCGGCGGTACCGCGGTGGAACTCGTCGAAGGGCAATACACGTTCGCGGTAGAGAGCGACGTCACCGTAAAAGCCGTATTTGAGGAAGTCGTTCCCGAAAAATACACCGTTTTGCTCGAATACAACCATGAGCAGGGCGAAGTGACGCTTTCCCCCGCGGCAGAATCCGACGGGAAGTACAATGAAGGTACCGTCGTCACGATCAACATCACGCCCAATGAGCACTATCTCGTCAAGAGCGTGACGGTCGGCGGGGCGCCGCTCGAAAAGACCGGTGATCAATATACATTTACGGTAGAAGCCGATACAACGGTTGCCGTCGAGTTCCAAAAAGAGAGCGCCAAGTTCAGCGAACAGCTGCAGGGCGCATGGATGATCCAGGGTTCGTCCGATGAGAATGGAATCGTCGTCGGCGAATACACCGCATTCTTCGGCGGGGAAGAGATCAACAACCCCAATGTTTCGTCAAACGGGTTCACCTTTACCGTCACGGATGATGAAGGAGACAGCGTTGCATACACGGCGACGTTGAAAAACGTCCTCACCGACAAGGGAACGCAAAGTGTGCTCGTTCTGTCGTTTGTACAGAGCGACGGAAAGTCGACGATCTACTATCTGAACAGCGCCGTCGATTATACTTACACATTCGCGGCCGACTTTGTCGGAAATTGGG
>CANPYD010000046.1 GCA_947587775.1 uncultured Clostridia bacterium | reverse complement strand
AGGTGACGTGACTTGAACACGCGACCTCTTGGTCCCTAACCAAGCGCGCTACCAAACTGCGCTACACCTCAGTAAAAGCATACTTATTATATGCAAGAATCCTCTCCGTGTCAAGCGTTTTCTCCGTGCATGACAAATATTTTTTTACGATCTTGCAAGAAAGCCGCCCGCTTGACAAATTCCTTAAAATACGTTACACTCTTCTCATGAACAAGCTCAACGTCGGCATCTTTGCGCATATCGATGCGGGAAAGACAACGCTTACCGAGCGTCTCCTGCTCCTTGCGGGAGAAATCCGTCATGCGGGGAGTGTGGACGGCGGGACGAGTGCGACGGATTTCCTGCCCGTCGAACGCCGCAGGGGCATCTCGGTCAGAGACGCCTCGGTGACGCTGCATGCGTACGGTGCCGAGATCCACATCATCGATACGCCGGGGCATGCCGATTTTATCGAAGAGACGGAGCTCGCCCTCGGCGCGATCGACGTTGCCGTGCTCGTCCTCTCGGCGACGGAGGGCGTTCAAGCGCAGACAGAACTTCTCCTTTCCGCCATTCAGCGGAGAAACCTTCCGATCGTCATTTTTTATAATAAATGCGACCGCGAGCCCTCTCCCCCGCTCGATGCGCTCAAAAAGCTTTGCAATGCCGAACTCCTCGCCTTTGACGCCCCCGATTTTACCGAAAATGCGCTGACGGCGCTCGGCGACGAGGAGCTTCTCTCGGCGTATCTCGACGGGAATTTTGACGAAAACGCCTTTTGTCGGCAGCTGGACGGAGCCCTCGTGCGGGGCAAAATCTATCCCCTGCTCTTCGGGAGCGCGCGGACGGGTGAAAAGTGTGATACTCTCCTCAAAATCCTCGCCCGCTACACCTTCACCCGCGACGAAGCCGCCCCTCTTTCCGCCTACGTCTACCAGATCACACACCATAAGACCTTCGGAAAACTTGCACATGTGCGCATTTTAACGGGTTCCCTCGCCGTGCGCGGGGAAGTCCCGAACCGCCGCACGCAGAGCGTTTTCAAGGCGACGCAGCTCAAATTTGTGCAGGGCGAAAAGCTCACCGATACAAGTATTCTGAAGGCGGGCGACGTCGGCGCGGTGGCGGGACTTGCGGATGCGCGTGCGGGCGATCTTTTGGGGGAAGAGAGCGGACTGCCCGTCCCCTCGCTCGCCTCTCCCTATCTGCGGGTGAAGGTTATCCCCCAAAGAGAGGAAGATCTTCCCGCCGTCAAAGCCGCGCTTGAAGAGCTTACGGACGAATCCCCCTCTCTCGCCCTCGAATGGGCAAGGGAGAAGCGGGAGCTCATCGTCTCGGCGGCGGGGACCGTTCAAATGGAAATTTTGCGCGATACCATGTCCGAAAGGTACGGCTTGACCGTGGACATGGGTACCCCATCCGTCGTCTATCGGGAGACCCCCATCAGGGCGGCGTACGGCTTCGAGGCCTATACCATGCCCAAGCCGTGCTGGGCGGTCGTCCGCTTTTACATCGAACCCCTGCCCCGCGGGAGCGGCTTCCGCTACGAGAGTATCTGCTCCGAAAAGAAGATCGCCTACCGATATCAGAACCATGTCGAGACCTGCGTGCCGCGCGTGCTCACACAGGGGCTATACGGCTGGCAGGTGACTGACCTCAAAGTCACCCTCGTGGACGGCGAAGATCATCCCCAGCACACCCATCCGCTCGACTTTTTCGTGGCGACCCCGATGGGCATCATGGACGGATTGAGAAACTGCGGTACCCGCCTTTTGGAACCCGTGCTGAGCGTGACCGTCTCCGCGCCGCAAGAATCGCTCGGCAAGGTGATCGCGGAGATCTCCCCGCGCAGGGCGGAAATGGACGCTCCCGTCGTGGAAAACGGCCGTTTTTGTCTCCGTGCCGACGTTCCCGCCGCAGAGGCGATGGATCTTCAGGAGCGGCTCCTCTCCCTCACGGGCGGAAAGGCGGTGTATGATGTGCGACTGAAAGGGTACTACCCCTGCCCCGACGGCATGGGCGAGACCCGCGAGCGGACGGGCGAAAACCCTCTCGACCGCGCGAGATGGATCCTGCATGCGCGGGGCGCCCTGTAAAGTCGGAGTTCCCCAAAATCAAATTGAAAAATCAAACAAAAGAGGCATACAATGACATTTTTAGACGGATTTTTAGTGGCTTGTTTTTTGTTTTTTATCGGAAGCGTGCTCGGCTGGTGTATCGAAGTGCTCTTCCGCCGCTTCTGCACGGCGAAGAAGTGGATCAATCCCGGTTTTCTGACGGGGCCCTACCTGCCGCTGTACGGGTTCGGCGTGACGGGGCTCTTCGCCATCTCCCTCATCCCGATCGAAACAGGCATGCCGTGGCTGAACGCCCTCCTCACCATTCTGATCATGGGCGTTGCGATGACTTTGATCGAATATATCGCGGGACTCATCTTTATCAAGGGGATGAAGATCAAGCTGTGGGACTACTCCGACCGCTGGGGGAATATTCAGGGGATCATCTGCCCGCTGTTCTCCCTGTTTTGGCTGCTCGTGAGCGTTTTCTTCTACTTTGTCATCAATGAACCCGTCATCGCCGCGGTGACATGGTTTGTTCACCATATCGAATTTGCCTTTGTCGTCGGAATGTTCTTCGGCGTGTTTTTCGTCGATCTCGGGCACTCTCTCCATATCTCCGTCAAAGTCAAAAACTTTGCGACGGAGCACGGCATCATCATCCACTACGAAAAACTCAAAGAGAGCGTGCGGGAGCGCAAGGAAGCGCGGAAGGAAAAGGCGAGTTTTGTGTTCCCCTTGAAAGCTCTTTCGGAATTGAAGGAAGAACTTTCGGAGCGGCTGGAAAAGTTCGGCTCCGGAAAGAAGGGCAAGGACGCCTCGCAGAAGGCCGAGGACGCCGCTCCTCCGCAGGAATAAAGAACATTATAGGGGCTGTCACCGCAGACACCCCCCTTGGCTCCCCTCTCAGGGGAGCTGTCGCCGCAGGTGACTGAGGGGTTCCCCGACGCCGAGTTCCCGAAAACCCTATCCCCCGCTGCGCGGGTACTTCCCCTACAAGGGGAAGCAAGGAAGGCCTCCCCCTTTTTTGGGGGGAGGCTCCGCCGCAGGCGGTGGTGGGGGGGAGCTGTCACGCCCTTACCCCCGTCCCTTGGCTCCCCTTATAGGGGTTCTTCCTTAGGGATGGCGGGAAAAGGCGACCGTTCTATTCTTGGAGCCTTTTCCGCCTGAGCTGTCACCGTAAGGTGACTGAGGGGGTGTCATTCCAAATTACGCACCACACGACAAAAAAGAGAGGCATGCCTCTCTTTTTTGTCGTGTGGATATTTACGGGCAAGGAGTTTACCCGTCTATAAGTGAATTGATCGCCTTTCTAAGACATTCCGCCGATCAGGCCGTCGTCACATTTCCCGAAGCGTCCGCCGTATACACCGTCGTCACGCCGCCAAATGTCACGGTCGCCGTGCTGTTGGTGAACTTTGCGTCCGCGCCGTACATGTAGTAGAAGCCCGTTACCGTTCCGCCTGTGATTTCGCCCGTATAGGTAAAATGATCAACCGTAGTACCTTCATAGACAACGCAGCCGAAGCAAGCGTTTACAGGTCCGGAAGCAGCGGAAAGCGTTCCCGTCGCAATGCAATTTGAATATGTGCCACCCTGTTCCCATCCAACAATTCCTCCGACGTAGCCCGAAGTTCCCGTTGCTATTACATCGATATTTGTCGTAAGATTGGAGTATGTGCAAATACCCGCGCCCTGTCTTGTCCCGCCGGCAATCCCGCCGAGCTGCGTCGTTCCGCGGACATAGCTACCTTCATCCGCTTTAACTATAATCGTATCTGCAATGGCGCCCATGTGGCCGACGACTGCCCCCACATATGTAGTGCCGCTGACGTGGATCGTACCTTGCAAGGTGATGTTTTTTAAGGAAGGATTCCCGGACGACCCCGCTCTTCCAACAACAGCACCCGTATATTTAGTGCTGCCCGTGACATCGATATTTTCAAATATGATATTCTTGATAGCGGCATCATTGCCGTTCACATATCCGAAAAATCCTGTTCCGTCCGTATATTTTTTACTTATAAATACGTTTTGGATCTTGTGCCCCTTTCCATCAAAAACCCCGCGAAACGAAATGTCGGCCGTGTCTTTATGCCCGAGAGGCACCCATTCCTCATTTTCAAGGTTGATGTCCGCTTCGAGATACGCTGTCCAACCCGCAAAGTTCTTGGCGTTGAACGTTTGATTCGTATTATTTACGTAACCGTTGATCTCATCGCGGAGCCATTTGAGACCTTCCGCCGAATAGACATGAACTTCCTTCTTTGCGTCATCGCGCGACGCGCCGTTCCAGACGACCTCGACAGTATTGTCGTCGGCGACTGTGACGCGGGAATCGTCATCGGTGAAGCCGTAACCTATCGGGTCTACTGGCGCCGTGACGACGACTTTGCCAGAATTGCCGCTAAACGTTGAATAAATCGGGGCTTCATCATTCGGACCACCCACATTGCCGATCAATGCACCGACATATTGCTGATATGAGTCTGCTTGCGAAACTAGCGTAACATCAAAAGTATTGTTATTGTAGGTGAAAGTGCCGCTATCTCCCAATTGACCGCCTGCCAATGCGCCGATCCAACCCCAACCGCTTGTAATAGCGATATGCGCTTTCACAGTGCAATTGTTGATCGAGCCGGAAATCTTGCCGGCAACGCCACCGACTGCGTAACCGCCCGATGAATAGACATAGATCCCATAGCCGCCTGTCTGTTCCACGGAGCAATTTGTAATCGTAGCATATCCGTTGCCGAGCAGCCCCGCAACCCATACTTTTCCGTTAATATCGATCTCACCCGTAAGATGAACATTCGTCATCGTGAGAGGCATCGAAGTCCCCACAACAGCCGCCACATAACTGCTGAACGGAGCATCGATCGTTGCGTTGTTTATCGTAAAGTTTTCAAGTTTTGTCCCACTATTGACGCATCCAAAGAGACCGATATAATTCTTGCCGTCATATGCTTTGATTTTAAGATCGGAAATCGTGTGATCTTGTCCGTCAAACGTTCCCGCAAACTTGTGACCGCTCGTTCCGATCGGCTCCCAATTATCGACGGAGGAGAGATCAATATCGTCCGCAAGAACGACCGTCTTGCCGCTGCAATTATCGCCGCCGTTGACGAGGTCGCGGAAGGCCATGAGTCCCGCTACGTCCTTGATGACATACCCGTTGGCATTCATCCCGAGGTCGCTGTACCAGTACACGGTAAGCTCGTCGCACTCGGTGATGACTGCGCTGTCTGCCGTATTGCCATTATCAACGCCCGTCAAGCCGCCATTGTACATGAAGGGTTGCCTCGGGTTATCGTTCCCTGCGGGGCCTTTGAGGGTCGCTTTCCCTTTGACACCTGTAATCTCGCAGCTCGCCGTCCATGTTCCGATAACGGCACCGATATGGGTATAAAGCTTCGAGTTGGGGTTGGTTATAGATGTTTTATTATAAGGGATCAAGGTAACGTCGAGCGTTGCACCGTTGAGTGTAAAGTCCTTTTGAACCGAACTTACGATGCCGCCAATGGAACCGTATCCGTCGGACGTTTCATCAAGAGTGACGCCCGACACGGTGATGTTTTCCATTGTTGTGGATTTGGTGGGACTTGCAATCGTACAGACAATGCCACCGACGCCGGAATTGGAAGTGATCGTCCCTTTTGCATTAACGCTCACATTGCTAATGGTAACGTTATCCTCGCTTTCCAAACTGCCGGCAATGCCGCCGACCGTGTTACCGCCTCGGATAGAGACCGTACCTTCCAGCTTGAGGCCGCTCAACGTAAGGCCATTCGCATGCCCATCTCCGATAAATGCACCGACATCGGGACTGTACTCTCCGTTTGCCACATCGGGCTTAATCGTCACATTTTCAAGCGTGAGATCTTTGATTGTCACAGCCGACGTTTTGGTATAAATTGCACCAAACAATCCGAGGTATTGAACATAGGGCCAACCCGACTTCTTGTCGTCTGCATCAATATAAAGATTGGAAATCGTGTGCTCCCCGCCATCGAAATTGCCCGCAAAGTAGGCAGAACTCCTTCCGATCGGGGTCCAATTCTTGTTCTTGAGATCAATATCCTCCACAAGGACGACATCCTTCCCCGAATAGTTATTGGGCTCTTCTCCGCTTTCCAGCGTGCCATTCACGCTGTCGCGGAAGGCTTTGAGGCCTTCGAGCGTGGAGATCTCATAAATTGTACTCTCTACTACGCCCGTGGTGCCGAGGATGTGCTTTTCGACAAAGCCCTCTACGCCATCAACGACGGGATAGCTGACCGCACTGTTCTCGCCTTGGAAGGTCACATTGCCGCTGCCGACAAGTTCTTGCTTTTCGCTGCCGCTCTCATGTTCTCCCGAGCCCGCAACTTCCACTTCGACGTTTTCGACCGTGACAGTGCCATCGGATTTACCGACAAGGCTGCCCGTCGTGGCGCTTTCATCGGCCGTGACGGTGCTGTTTCCTGTCACAGTGACGTCTTTCACCGTGATGTTACCCGTCGCCTGACCGACGACGACGGCGCCGACAGAGCCACTGCCGCTCGCCGTCACTTCCGCCTTGACAAAGTGGAGATGTTCGATCGTCGCATTTTCGACATAGCCGAAGAACCCGGCCGTCTTCGCATCGTCCGTCGTCTTTGCCGAGAAGTTCTCGATGACATGTTCCTCGCCGTCGAAGGTACCCTTGAAAGGATGCTCTGCCGTCCCGATGGGCGTCCAGTCGTCTGCCGCATCGATCAGTTCCACACTGCGGCGGCCGCGGCCGGATTCCGATGCCGGGAAGGTAATATTCTCCTTGAGATGGACTTCGATTCCGGCAAAGTCGGAACCGCGATTCACGACCTCGGCAAACGCTCTGAGCTCATCGATATTGTGGATCGCTGCTTGTTTTGCCTTGATGCTCTCCATGAGGACGACCCACTCGCCTCCGACCTTTCTATAAAGGCGGGAGCCCATGCCGTTGCCGTCCATTCCGTCGAAGACGCCAAGATAGAGGTCGCCCTCTTTGGCGCCTGCGAGTTTCGTTTGGTTCTCTTCCGTATAGGGAGTACCGTCGCCGTCGAAGAACTGGATGGGATTCTTGGCGGGATCGCCCGGATTGCCCTTGATAGAGCCAAGGTGATCCCACGTTCCGTCCGCCTTGAGCTGGTAGACATCAAATGTGCTGTTGTTGAGGTAGAAGTCGCCGGCATGGGCGTCTCTGAGGGCGGGATCGCCCTTCTCGGGAGCCGTGTCGCCCGAGAACCACTTCACGCCGTCGCGGCCATGTTCGCCCTTGAGGACGAGAACGGCAGTGCCCCAGCCGCCCGCGGTCTTCTGATAGAGTTCGCCCGTCGAGGTGTTGAGGTAGAAATCATTGGGGCTGCCGAGGTTGGCGTTGGGCGCGGAAGTGCCGTAGTACCAGCTCGCTCCCGTCTCGCCGTTTACGGCTTCACGCCATACTTTGCCTTCCTTGACGTA
>CANPYD010000045.1 GCA_947587775.1 uncultured Clostridia bacterium | reverse complement strand
GGCGCCTCCTTAGGGAAAATTTTGCATTCTGCCAAAGATTGATAATCTTTGGCGCAAAATTTTCTTGGCATTTGCCCGGCGGGGCGCTACACTCAGAATGACGCATAAAACGAAAATTGCAAATGGAGAAAGGAAATCGGTTGCTTTTTTTGCCGAAATGTGATAAAATCATACCATCAAGTGAGTAGCATTTTTTGTGCGTAAGTCCGGCTTTGGGCTTACGCACTTATTTTTTTAAGGAGCTGAAATGGAAGAGATCAAACAGAACAAAATGGAAACAACGCCGATGCACAAACTCATATGGAAAATGGGATTGCCGATGATCGTATCCATGATCCTGCAATCCGTCTATAACATTGTAGACACGGCGTTCGTCATCAATATGGGCGAAGACGGCATCGCGGGCAACCTTGCCTTAACCTATGCCTTCCCCATCCAACTGCTCATCATCGCGGTCGGCGTCGGTACGGGCGTCGGCATCAACGCCCTTCTCTCCAAAAAGTTGGGAGAAAAGGATGGCGGCGGGGCGACGCGGATCGTCGGCAACAGTATCTTTCTCGGCGTCTGTATCTACGCCGTATTTCTCCTCTTCGGGCTGTTTGGCTGCCGATGGTTCATCTCCATGCAGGCGGGCGGAAACGCCAAAGCCGCCGCAATGGGCACGAGTTACTTAAAAATTTGCTGCTGCCTTTCTTTCGGCGCGATCGGCTTTACCGTTTACGAACGCTTTCTGCAAAGCACGGGCAAAACTCTGTATTCCACGATCTCCCAGATCTCGGGCGCGGTCCTGAATATCGTGCTCGACTATGTCTTTATCTATCCCTGCCACATGGGGATCGACGGCGCCGCATGGGCGACGGTGATCGGCCAGATCGTATCCCTGATCGTTGCAATGCTCTTCCACCACCTTGCAAACAGGGAGATCAAAAACAGCTTCAAAGCGATCAAGCCGAGCTGGGCAGTCATCAAAGGGATCTATAAGATCGGGATTTCCGCCGCGCTGATGCAGGGACTGCTCTCCGTGATGATGCTCGGCATGACAAGCATCCTCGGGACGGCCGAAAATACAGAGACCGCCGAACTGCTGCAGGGCAGCTTCGGGATCTATTACAAGATCATGCAATTCGCGCTGTTTGCGTCCTTCGGATTATCCAATACCATCATCTCGGTTTTGTCCTTTAATTACGGCCTGCAAAACAGGCAGCGCGTGAAGGAGTGCATCAAATTCGGGATCCTCGATTCTCTGATCGTTGCCGCCGCGATCACGGTGCTCTTCGAATGCCTCGCCGGCCCGCTCGCCAAACTGTTCGGCATGGCAAGCGGCGAGGGAAGCGAAGCCATCCGTTCCACCGTGACCGTCGCGATCCGCATCACGAGCCTCGGCTACATCTTTATGGCGTTCAGCGTTGCGGTACAGGGCGTTTTACAGGCATTCCGCTACGCGCTGTTCCCCCTCCTCATTTCGTTTTTAAGGCTCTGCCTCTTTGTTTTCCCCATCGCGTACCTGTTTACGCTTTCGGGCGACGTGAATGCCGTCTGGTGGACATTCCCGATCACGGAAGTTGCAACGGCAGTTGTCTCCGCCCTGATCCTGAAATTCGCCTATCGCAAAAAAGTTTGCACGATGGAGCTCGTAAAATAACCCACCCGCATAGCGGCATTGCTACCCGTGAACGGGCTTTGTCCTTACCCACCCCTTCGAGGGCACCCGAAGGACGTGCCTTGTGCTGTGGGTGTCCGAGCAACGCGAGTGACGGAAGGGGTGGCGCTCGTCGCCCCTTTTAGGGGAGATGTCACGAGCAACGCGAGTGACAGAGGGGTTTTACCCCTTTGGCTCACTGCGTTCGCCACTTCCCCTATGAGGGGCAGCGAGACACCCCCTTACCGCCTACGGCGGAGCTCCCCCTCAAGGGGCAGCCAAGACAGCCTCTTTTGAACCACGCGACTATCGCGTGGTTTTCGCATAACAGCAAAAGTGCCTGCGACGGAAGCCGCAGGCACTGAATTTTTATTGTATCAAGAATTTTCGGGGGGGATCGTTCCGTTCGTGCAAATCACGGTATAGACGGAGTCGCCCAAGGACATTCTCCCGGTCAATGCTATCCAATCATCCATCGTCCCGCCGTACTTGACCTGCGTGATCGAATCGCACCCTTTAAATATGCCGCTGAGCTTTTTCACGCTTGCGGGGATCTCGACGCTTGTAAGAGAGGTGCACTCGCCGAATATATAACTCTCAATTTCCGACACGCCGTCTTCAAATATCACTGACTTGAGTTGTTCGCAATACCCAAACGCCCTTTCTTCGATCGTCTTGATCGCGCCCGGGATCTTGATCGTCTCGAACGCACGGCCGTAGAAGGCATACGAACCGATCACCGTCACGCTGCCGTCCGTCGGGATCACGCTCGTGTTACAGCCGACGCGCAGCGTTTGACTCTCTTTCTCGATCAAACAATTCCCGATACTTTGAAAAACAGGGTTGCCGTCGGCGACTTCGATGCTTTCGAGCGCACTGCATCCCATAAAGGACCATCCGTCGAGCACAGTACAGCTTGCGGGAATAACGATCTTTGTGAGCGAACGGCAGAACCGAAAACCATGCCTACCGATCTCTGTCACGCCCGCGGGGATCGTAGCATGATTGGAACCGAGGATCAGTTTGTTCGTCGCCGTCTCGATGAGGCAATCGGAGCCGTTTCCGTCATTGTAGAAGGCATTTCCGCTCTCCACGGTGATGTGATCCAATCCGTAGACATCATTGAAAGCGCCCTCTCTGATGTACTCGACATTTTTGGGGATCGAGATAGTTTTGATTTCGCCCCTCGCAAAATCGCAGATCGACGCTAAACTTTCGGGCAGAACTACTTCCGTTACGTCCTCACTGTCCTGGAATGCAGCGAGTGCAATGCACTTTGTCCCCTCGCGGACGGTGACCTTGCCCGAGACGGTCTCATCCGCGGCGATCATATGATTGCCGACGTAGAGAATACCGTCCGTCCAAAAACTTTTGTCGGTATAGATCTTGCTCTCTTCAAAGGTATCGTCCTCGATGATCCGCACGCTGTCGGGAAGGTTGACGTAAGTCAGCTCGGGGCAATAGCAGAACATGGCCTTGCCGACCTCCGTGAGCTTACTGTTTTTCCCGAAGGTGACGCTCTTGAGCACGGCATTCCCGCCGATTCCCTTGATATAGGTAACGCTGTCGGGGATCCTGAGTTCGGTCAGGTTATTACATCCGCCCAACGCATATCCCTCGATGCGCTCCACCGTGGAAGGGATCTTGATTGCCGAGAAGGTGCAACCGTAGAATGCGTCGTCGATCACAGTCACCGCTTTTCCGTCATGATAGGCGGGAATATAGACCTTCTCCGCATCCCCTGCCGTGCCGATGCCCGTCACCGCGTAGGTGTCCGTCTCCTCGTCGAGCTCATATTCGAGCCCCGCCGTCTCGGGAATGGTATATCCGCATTCCGTGCAGGTGTTGCTGCCCTTGTAGACGTGGTCTCCCTCGGCAAACGTTTCGCCGCAGTCGGTACAGACCTTCCGGTGGACGTCCTCATCCGAGCCGAACGCCTCCGCGGTATGTACATGACCGCCGTTTTCACCGTTCCCCGTCTCGTTTCCGCACGCCGTGAGCCCGAACGCAAAGCAGAGGGCGGAAATCGCCGCGGCAGAAATCAAAAGTTTTTTGTTCATTTGTTCCTCCTGAAAAAATTTCTTCCATATTACATCACAAAGTGGTGTATGTCAAGCATTTTACATCACTTTGTGGCGATAATTTTACTATGGAACTCAGTAAAATCGTGGGAGAAAATCTGAAACAGGCGCGGAAGAGCTTAAAACTGACCCAAAAAGAAGTTGCGTCACATATGCTTATGACGCAACAACAGTACAGCCGCTTTGAAAACGGCATTTTCGAATTGAATTATGCGCAGATCACGGAGCTGTGCCGCTACCTTGATATCACGCCGAACGATTTATTTGACTTTCAGCCGTGACACGGCAATCAAAGCTCGATCTTCATGTCGCCCTGCTTGATCCAGCCGATTTTGCGGAGGAGTTCGCTTACGCCGAACGCGATCGCGGCGGGAAGCACAAAGCAGATCAAAATCACGCCCAAAACGAGCTGCCATGTCGGGATCACACCGGCGGATGCCCCTACCATGTCGATGACCCCCACGAGCCCCGCGGTACCCATGCCCGCGCCGACCGCTGTGGCCTGTAATCCGAACAAGCATGTGGACATGGGTCCCACGACCGCGGATGCGACGACGGCGGGAAGCAAAATTCTGGGGTTCTTCAAATTGGGGATTTGGAGCATGGAAGTCCCCAGTCCCTGCGCGATGAGTCCCGAAACTCTGTTCTCGCGGAAGCTCGCGACTGCAAACCCGATCATATGCGCACAGCAGCCCGCGACGCCCGCGCCCGCGGCGATTCCTTTGAGCCCGATGGAGACCCCGATCGCCGCGCTCGAGGTGGGAAGGGTCAACAGAAGCCCCATCACGACCGAAATGATGAGTCCCATCAGGAAAGGCTGAAGTTCGGTCGCCGCATTGATGCCCGCGCCGATCTTGCCCATGAGCCATTCGACGGGCGTGCCGAGCGACGCCGCGATGAGCCCGCCCGAGAGCATGCTGACGAGCGGCACGATCAGAATGTCGAGCTTCGTCTTGCCCGTCACGAGGGTGCCGAGTTCACAGGCGACGACGGAGGCGAGATAGCAAGTGATGGGATTCCCCGTCCCGACGAGGACAGAGGCGGAGAGCTTACTGAGATCGCTCGCAGTAATATAATTGATCAACGTCGTTGCGTTTGACGCAAAAATGCCGACGGCGACGCTGCACGCCATCACCATTTTGGGGCATTTGAAGGCATAGGCGATCCCGACGCCGATCCCCGCGCCCATCATGATCTTGGCGAACGTCCCGATCCCGTTCAGAAAACGGTAGCAGAGATTGAGAAACTCCACCCCGCTTGTCCCGTCCCCGAAGAGGCGGGCGATCTGGCAGACGATCGTCCCCGCGATGAGCGTGCAGAAAAGCCCGTTCGCCATTCCCGCGAACGCGACGATAAAGTATCTGTTTGCAAATTTTTTGAGGAGCTGCTTTGCGCTTTTCGGAGCCTTTTCGGGCTCCGCTTCGGGCTCGGTTGTTCCTTCTGTTTCAGGTTCTTCCATAATTGTATGGTATCATAGCACAAAAGCGGCGGGAATGCAAGCATTTTTTGATATTTTCAGCGTTTTGGCGGGCATTGTGTCCCGCTTCACGAAGAATATCCCTTCACAAAGGAGAGAGGCAAAACTTTGGCGCCCTTCCCGAGAACGGCGCCGGGGGCGAGCACGCTGTTACAGCCCACCTGCGCGCCGTCACCCGCAAACGCCCCTACCTTATATCGTCCCGTGGGATAAATTTTCTCTCCATGGATCAGGACCTCCCCGCGGTCAAGCCGCACGTTCGCGCAGATCGCTCCTGCGCCGAGATGGGCGCGGAAGCCGAGAATGCTGTCTCCGACATAGTTGAAATGCGGGACTTCCACACCGTCGAACAAAATGCAGTTTTTGAGCTCGGTCGAATTCCCCACGACGCACTTTTCCCCGACGAGGACGTTTCCGCGCACCAATGCGCCGCTCCGCACCTGTGTGCCCGCACAGATGACGCAGGGCGCATGTATTTCCGCCGTCCGAGCGATTTTCGCCGTACCATGTACGAAAACCCCCGCTTCGATTTCCCGAAAATCCTCGCCGAGCTTTTCCGAAAGAGAGAGCAAAAACGCCCCGATCCCCCCGAGCGCTTCCCACGGATAAGTAAACTGCTTCAAAAAGCCTTCGGCAAGCGTGTGCGAAAGATCGTAGAGTGCGGAAATCCTGAGATCCATGCCGCATTTTATGCACCGCGGGCAAAAATTGTTCTTGCTATTTGCTCTTCTTTGTGATATAATACGGGCAGACTTATTTGGAGATGCGATATGATCAAAACCGCGCTTAAAAATTTTTTCTGCAATCTCGTCAATCTCTTCATTCCGATGGGGATCATCTACCTCTTCCTGCTCCTCGCGATCTTTGTCTTTGTCTCCGTCTTTTTGCAATCCAGTACGGAGATGATCGAACAACTCGTTGCCCTGATCGAGGACTCCTCGATCAAATCGAATATCACTATCACGGGATTTCTGACGTTTGCGGCCGACCGTCTCGACATGAGCGGCGGGCTCTTCGATGTGATCGAACAGATCCTCGACGGCGGCTGGATCGGCGAAACGGTGCGCGGCTTCTTCAATTCGCTCGGTGCCGGGAGCGGCAACTTCGAAGGACGGCTCAACGAGATCATTGAAACATACGTCGGAAAGCTGGGCACCTCGCTCTCCGTCTCCATCGTGTTCATGTCCATCGGGGTCGCCCTGGGATTTTACGCGACGGGTTTCGCCGTACGGCGCCGTTCGGCAAAGCGGGGCTTCCGGAGGACGATCCTCGCACATACCGTCGTCCCCATCGCGGAGACGCTCATCATCGTCGGATGTGTCTTGCTTGTCAACAGCATCCGCTATTACAGCCTGCTCGTTCTCATCGTCTGCCTCATCTTTATGGGGATCGTCAACCTCACGAGCTCGTGGATCCTCTTCGGCAAGGGGAAGATCCCCTTCAATCAGATCGTCAAGGGAAAGAATATTTTGTCCCACATCGCCGTGATCGGGATCATCGGGCTGCTCGTGATCGTCATTGCCGCGGGGCTCTTTGCGATCGGTCCGCTCCTCGCGATCCTTCTCATGGTTCCCATTCTCGTCTACTCCCTCGTCATCATCGACGTCAACACCGATTCCTACGTCTCCCGTCTCACGGAAAAGTATGTGAGCGTTGCGGAACAGGGACAGGGACAGGAAAAGGCATAAAACCACAAGAGAAAAGGGGCGCCGCGGCGTCCCTTTTTTTCAGCTCTGTCCCGTAGGGACAATGTGCTCCTCGTCCGGCTCTGCTGCGTCGGGCAGGATCATGCAGTAGCGCGGATTGTGCGCATACATCTTCTTTTTCTTTGCCATATCCCCTCCCCTCACAGTATGTGCAGGCGGGCGGCGTTCATGCTCAGGCGGATGCGATCTGCTTCTTCACCTTGGAGAACTTGTCCGCGTTCTGGTCGATGAGCATCTTTGCGGCGGGCTGGACTTCGTAATAGCCGCGGGAGAGCATCTGTTCAAACACCTGAAATTGCGTATCCGCATTCTGCGTGTAGTTTTTGAGGATCTCCTTGCGGAAGGGCTTGCAGCTGCCCTCGGTGAGCGCGGCGGCATAATAGCTCATGAGAAGTTTTTCGCAGTCGAGAAGATCCTGCAAGGCGTCCTTTTCGGCGAGTGTGGTTTCCTGTTTTCCCGTCTTCATTGTTTCCCTCCGATCATCGCATAGAGCGCGGAGAATCTCTCCGCATGCGCGCAGGCGATCCCTTCCATTTCCTGCGCAAGTGCCGCGTCCGTGAGCGTATTGGCATAGAGCCTTGCCTTTTTGCACGCCATTTCTTCTCCCGTGAGTATTTGGACGAGTACATCCAGATCTTTTGCGGT
>CANPYD010000044.1 GCA_947587775.1 uncultured Clostridia bacterium | reverse complement strand
CGCGACAGGAGCAGTGGCAACTGCGACGGGCCTTGCGGCGGTACCTGCCGCCCAAGGTAAGGGGGTGGGGCGAGTTCCAAATTACTTGCCTTAGGCGGAATTCACTTCCGCCGTGGGCGACCCAATTTGTCGAACCCCTTCGACTTCATTTTGTTTTGCGCTCGCGCCGATAGGGCGCGAGCGCAAAACAAATACGAGCGAAATAAAATCTTATGCCGTTCTCGTCAATTTCACTGCCAAAACGGTCATATCGTCCTCGGCTTTGCCCTTGTAGCGGCCGAGGGCGTTTTTTAAGATCTCTTCGGCGAGGGACTGCGGATTGAGCGGTTTCATGCCGCTCAGATAGTCGCACAGCTCTGCGGAGGAGCCGAACGCCGTCGTCACGCCGTCGCTCATAAAGATCAAAAAGTCCTCCGCTTTCATATTCACGCGCATGGTTGCAGGGTGGACGGCTTCCAGCATGCCGATGGGCAGGCTCTCCCCCTCGAGCACGCGGAGCTCCTCGCCCGAGAGCAAAAATCCCATGGGCGCGCCGATCTTCACGATGTCCGCCTCTCCCGTATCGAGATCGACGGAAGCGACGTCGAGGCAGGAAAAGGTCTCTTCGCCCGAGAGCGCGATCAGGCGGTTGACGGTGGAGAGCACGGTGTCCCCCGGCATCTTCGCCTTGTAAAAACTTTCGAGAAGGGAGAGCGTTCTGTCCGAGACGGAACGGGCATTCTCGCCGCTTCCCATGCCGTCCGAGAGTGCGACGAGAAATCTTCGTTCGTCGATCTTCAGAATGGAATGGGTATCCCCGCTCAGAAGTTCCCCTTCCTTGGGGCGGGAAGCGATGCCGAACGTGGCGTCGAAATCGGGTTTGCGACGGAGGATGAAGCAGGCGCGGTCGGAGGTCAAGGGGATCTTTTCGGAGAGGGCAAGGGGGATGCGGAGCGCCTCTCCCGCGATTTTGGCGAGCTTTTTTCCGTCCGTCCTGTCCCGCATGGTGAGCGAGACGGTGAAGAGGGCGCCTTCGCCGTAGAGAAAGACCTCATTTGTCATCAGCCCCGCTGCGGTGAGCGCGGCGGAGAGCCGTTCTTCCTCGTCGGAGAAGGTGTATTCTTCGCTCTGTTCGAGGGCGATGTCCCTCAAAATATCGCTCACGCCCCGCGCCTGTTCCGCGAGAAGCCGTCTGCCCTCCCGCGCGGCTTCGAGATCCTGTTCCATGCGTCGGTATTCTTCGAGTTGTTTATTGAGGGCAAACAGCAGTCCCGCGGCATTGCGGCATACGGAGGAGATCTCGGTCGGAAGATCGATGAGATTCGCCCGACCCTTTGCCCGCGCGACGGCGATGAGTTTGTCGAAACTCTCGTATACGCCCGCCTCGCGGCACTTGCGCCGGTTGGGACATGCCGTGCAGAGAGCGACGATCAGACGCTCCTTAAAGCGCGTCCCCGCCCCCGTATCCTCTGTGCCGCGGTCGGAAAAGGCGGTTTCGATCTCACGGAAGAGGGAGGAGACTTCATAGAGCTGTTCTCCGAGGGCGCGGCGGTTGCGGTTGATGGCGATGCGCGGAAGCGTCCTCTCACGGTAAAAGAGCAGGGAACGGCTGATCTTGCGGTAGAGTTTTTCGGGCAAAAGCCCGCAGACCGCGACGGGAATGAGGCAGGCAAGAAGGGTAAAGACAACGGTGAGCGTCGGCTGCGCATACAGCCCTTCGAAGTATTCTATCCCGAGAAAGCCGATCAGGACGGACAGTGAGGATACGAATCTCCCGTAGTGGCAGAAGAGCAGCCCGAAGCAGGAGAGCAGGGCGTATTCTGCCATGGGGATCGCGCTCACGCGCACGGCGCAGAGGGGCAGGGAGAGGGCGAGCGCAAAGGGAACCGCGGTCGCATTCCTCAAAAATACGACGGCGCCGACGAGTAAGGTCAGCGAAAGCGCATAGAAGGCGATCTCTCCCGCAAGATTATAAAATCCCATGCCGACGAACAGCCATAAAAGGATGAGCTCGCTCAGCTCGCTCCCCACGAGACGGCAGCGGAAGGCGCGGAAAAGGAGTGCGCGCACGGCGCCCTCAAAGAGCAGGGTGAGGAGTACGAAGAAGAGGGCGATGACCGCCTTTTGCCATACGGCGGAAAGGGGGAAGAGGGCATATCCCGCATGCGGGTACAAAAATACGAAGGGAAGCTGGGCGAGGGCGAGGAAGAAGAGCCGCTCCCAGTTGGCTTTCCGCCCCGTTTTCGCATAAATCGCAAAGACGAGGCACAAAAACGCGGCCTGGAGCGCACAGCACAGGGTCGCCGCAAGGGAAAGCGCCGCGACGGAAGCGAGCGTATAGCAGGCGGCAAGAAGGAAGGGGTCAAGCCCGCAAGTCAGAAGCGCAAACAGGAGGGGGAAGGCGGCGGGCTCCCGCATCGGCAGGGAAAAGTTCAGAAGAAGCATGGAAAAGAGCACGGCGGCGTATTTTCCCGCCGTTTTGAGGGAGAAAACTTTATATAAGCGTCTCATGAAAAAACACCTCTCGTTTTTTCGAAATTATAGGAAAAAACGAAGAGGGGTACAGGCGGAGAAAAAGTCTTGATTTGTCGAAAGATAAATTTTATGCCCATCCCCTGCCCCTCCGCGGGCGGAGCAGGGGGTGGGAACTTGCCTGCCCCTCCGCGGGCGGAGCAGGGGGTGGGAACTTGCCTGCCCCTCCGCGGGCGGAACAGGGAGTGGGAACTTACCTGCCCCCTTTGAAGGGGGCGGGTGGCACCGTAGGTGACGGGTGGGGGTTGCCCTTCAACGACCGCGTTATTTCTCAAATCCAAACAGATCGTTCGGGGTAATATCGAACCGCTTGCACAGGTAGACAATCAATTCGTAACTCAGCCGAACGTTTCCCGTCTCGTAATCGCTGTAATCCGACTGATATTTGTTCAGCTCCTTGGCGATCTGCGATTGCGTCACCCCCATTGCCTTGCGCGCTTCTTTCAGGTTCTCTCCGACAATTTTTGCAATATCCATAAAAAAATCATAGGATAAAAACCTATAAAATGATTGACGTATAGGATAATATCCTATATAATAAAATCGATTTTCAAAATAGAGGTGAGTGTCATCATGAAAAAAACAGGGCTCTTGGCAATTGCATGTGCAAGCGTATTCGTCTGTGCCGCGGCGGCGGGATGCGGTGGAAAAGATCCCGAAGCGGGCGGGGAGAGCGGCGATCAAAAGCTCTCCGCGGAAGCCGTTTGGGAAGAAGTCGCAAAACTGGACTTCACAAACGTCACGATCACGAGTACGGTCATGGGATTCGCAGTCCACGAGAACGGAAACGGCGAACCGGAAGAGGAAACCGTGGAATATCATGAGCTTCTCAAGCTCGATCTTTCGAAGAAACGGGTCTCCTATGACTGGGGCAGCGATCGGCATACCGTCTGCGCGGAAATAGACGGCGTGCAGTATTATTTTGAGGGAAACAGTGATGGCTCATGGAGCAAACGCGAGGATGAGGACGGCCAGATGTTCAGATTCACGTCGGCGATACAGTATGAACTCGGCGCTTTTTCGGATTATACATACGATGAAGCGACGGGGAAATATGTGACGACCGTGGTCGGGAAACGGCCCATGTCCGAGAGCGCCGTCCTCGATAAAACACGTTGGAGAGATTACTATGTGAAGCGTGAAGTCACCATCAAGGATGGGAAACTTGTCGAGTTTTACGGGGAAGGCAATGACGGGCGCACGGAAAGATATCTCTATACCGATTACGGCACGACTGTGGTCACGATCCCCGGGGCCTGAGGCGTCTGAATTCGCCCCGCGAGATTCTTCGACAAGCTACTTCACGCCAAGAGCAGCGCTACTTCGCGGGCGGTGCCCGCTCGTGCCGTGCTTAGTGTAATAAGAATGCGCACGGGGCGCGCAGGGCGCGTCCGCGGGGCGCCAAGGCCTGCCCCCTTTGAAGGGGGCGGGTGGCACCGTAGGTGACGGGTGGGGGTTGATCCCAAAGTACACGAATATGCCCCCGCGCAACCGCACGGGGGCTTGATTCTTTGATTCAGTTGTCGGGCGTGCCGCCTGAAAGGCGTCGGCGCGGCGTACCGGTTGCGCCTTGCTTTCCCCTTTCCCGGGCATGATCTCGACTTTCCCTCATCATTCGGACGAAAGTCCATGCGGCGTTTTCCCTTCGCCGCCACTTACTTCAAAGTCGATTTTCCGCCCTTATCATATACTGGTACATTGGTCTTCTCCTCCTTTATCCGGTCGTTCGCCTTCCTTGGAGTTTCGTCATATCGCGTACCTCCGATATGAAATTTTTTTGAGAGTCTTGACTTCCTTCGGGGACTCTCCTGTGGGCTGCGAGCTTTTCCGCCCGCTTACCTTTCATGAAAGATACTCACAAATTTTGTTAGCTACTTTCTTTTTCTGTCTTCATTGTACCATAGATTTCAGATTTGTCAATAGGTTTCGGAAAAATTTTTTTGGATTTTTTTCAGTACTCGGCGATGCCGAGAATGTAGTCCGACTTCACGTCGAGAAGGGCGCAGAGCTTGGCAAAGGTATCGAGCGCGGGAAAGACGTCCTTTTTCATGTACTTCGAAACGGTCTGCGCTGAGACGCCGATCCCTTTTGCGATCTCCTTTTGCGGGATCCCGCTCGCCGCAACGCACTCCCTGAGCCGCCTTTGAATGTCCTTGAGTTCCATAATTTCCCCCGAAAATTTTATTTTTCAAAAAAAATATCGCACAATGTGCGATTTTTTGCTTGACAATCGTACATTATACGATTATAATAGAGGTATCTTCCGTCGAAAAAGGTCGGAAGTAGGTAAATCGAATAGAACATGTCTTTCCCCCAAAAAAAGTCATTCCGTACGATTTACCCGCCCGCGGCATATTTTTGCTGCGGGTGTTTTTTGTTTCGCTCGATTTCTTTTTTCGTCCGCGCCTTTGGGGCGCGTGCTCAAAAATAAATCGAGCGAGGGGTTAAGACTTCTGCCTTGTAAAAGCGATTCGGCCGCCCCTTTTCTGTTTCACAGGACAGTAAGGTTCCCGTAGGGTACCAAATGGGGTGCGCTTAGGCAGGGAGACCCTGCCACGCGCCGTGATTGGGAACGAAGGGCGGCTTTTCGAACATGCCCCCTCCCAAGGAGGGGGGTAGGGGGGTGGGCAATGATTCTGAATTACGTCACCCTGAGCTCCGTCGAAGGGCCACTTATCATAAGGTGATGCTTCGACAAGCTCAGCATGACGTATTTGAGAACGTCGCGCGGGGTCAGAATGACGCACTCTCCTTGCCCCCCACCCGTCACGGCTTGCGCCGTGCCACCCTCCCCCCCAGAGGGGGTAGGGCTCGGCCCCCCCCAATCCATAAAAAAATCCCGTTCCCGAAAAGGGAACGGGGAGAGGTTATTCTTCGCAGTTTTTCTTCAATGTCGCAAGGCTTTCGCTCAGCTCCTTCGGAAGACGGTCGCCGAATTGCTTGTAATATTCCGCGATCTCGTCGGCTTCCGCGCTCCAGCGCGCCTTATCGACGTAGAGGATCTTTTCGAGCGTCTCAACGGGAAGATCCAACCCTTCGAGGTCGATGTCTTTCGCGTAGGGGACGTACCCGATCGCCGTCTCTTTCGCGTCCACGCTTCCGTCGCAGCGCTTCAGGATCCATTCGAGAACGCGCATGTTGTCGCCGAAGCCCGGCCACAAAAACTCGCCGTTCTCGCCCTGTCTGAACCAGTTGACGTTGAAGATCTTGGGCGGATTTTTGATCTTCTTGCCCATCTCGATCCAGTGCCCGAAGTAGTCCGCCATGTGATAGCCGCAGAAGGGCTTCATCGCCATGGGGTCGTGGCGGAGAACGCCCACCGCGCCCGTTGCCGCCGCCGTCGTTTCGGAGCTCATGACGGAGCCGACAAACACGCCGTGATCCCAGTCACGCGACTGATAGACGAGGGGAGTGGTCGTCGCCCTTCTTCCGCCGAAGATGATCGCGTCGAGCGGGACCCCTTCCTTGGAATCGAATTCGGGGGAAAGGCAAGGGCAGTTCACCGCGGGAGCCGTGAAGCGGGAATTGGGGTGCGCCGCTTTCGTGCCGCTTGCGGGCGTCCAGTCATTGCCCAGCCAGTCGATGAGCTTTTCGGGCGCCTGTTTGGTGAGCCCTTCCCACCACACGGTGTTGTCCGCGGGATCGATCGCAACGTTGGTGAAGATGGTGCCCTTTCTCGTCGCCGCGAGGGCGTTGGGATTGCTCTTTTCGTTGGTGCCGGGCGCGACGCCGAAGAAGCCGTTTTCAGGATTGACCGCCCAAAGTCTTCCGTCCTCGCCGACCCTGATCCACGCGATGTCGTCGCCGACGGTCTCGATCTTGTATCCCTTTTCAAGGTAATGCTTGGGCGGGATGAGCATGGCGAGGTTGGTTTTGCCGCATGCGGACGGGAACGCCGCCGCCACATAGTGCTTTTCGCCATTGGGATAGGTAACCCCTAAAATCAGCATGTGTTCCGCCATCCAGCCCTCTCTTCTTCCGAGGCAGGACGCGATGCGGAGCGCGAAGCACTTTTTGCCGAGAAGGACGTTTCCGCCGTAAGCGGAGTTGACCGAGATGATCGTATCATCCTCGGGGAAGTGCATGATGTAGCGTTTTTCGGGATCCACGTCGCACTTGCAGTGGAAGCCCTTGATGAAGTCTCCGTCCGTTCCGAGCGCATCGTAGCAGCCCAGCCCGACCCGCGTCATGATCGCCATGTTGAGGACGACGTAGATGGAGTCGGTGACCTCGATCCCGATCTTACTGAAGGGGGAGCCGAGAACGCCCATTGAATAGGGGATCACGTACATGGTACGGCCCTTCATCTTCCCGCGGGCGATCTCCCCGCACATGTGATAGGCTTCTTCGGGGTCCATCCAGTAGTTGATGGGGCCCGCATCCTCTTTGTTTTTGCAGCAGATAAAAGTGCGCGCTTCGACGCGTGCGACGTCGTTTTCCGCAGTGCGGTGATAGTAACAGCCGGGGAGTTTTTCCTCGTTGAGCTTGATCATCTCACCCGTCCTGACGGCTTCCGCACGGAGCGCGTCGAGCTGGGCCTCGCTGCCGTCGATCCAGACGATCTTGTCGGGGCAGGCGAGTTCGGCGCTTTTCTGCACGAAGTCGAGAACCTTTTTGTTTGTCGGTACCATGTATCAAAATCCTCCTGAGATTGATGACGAAGGGCGATCGCGCCCATATTCCGTCATTTTATATTATACCACAAACTTCCCCGCTTGTAAACGCCGCAGGGTGAATTTCACAAAAAATCCCCAATCTTGACGCTGTAACACCGAGCGCCGAGGATGCCCACCTCAGTCACCTGCGGTGACAGCGTCTCATGCGGGTAGAGACCCGCGTAACTTCGCGGCAAAGCCGCTCGTGCCGCCCTTAGTGCACAAAAAGATATGCGGGCGGGGCGGTCACCGTTCGCGCCTCTGGTGCGCTACTTCGTCGCTGGCGCTCCTCGTGCCGCGCTTGGAAAAATTAGAATGCGCGCGGGGCACTCCTGTCGCAACGCGCCAAGGATTATCAATCCTTGGCAGGACGCGTTGCTCCACCCCAG
>CANPYD010000043.1 GCA_947587775.1 uncultured Clostridia bacterium | reverse complement strand
AGGATCGCCCGCAGGTTCTCAACGCTCAAAAGGGAGAGCTGCTCTTCGCTCAAGATCCCCTCTTCGCGCATGCGCGCAAGCTCTTCCGCGGCGGACTGCCCGAAGCGGACATGCTCCAAAAAGGCATGATAGGCGAGGCCCTCATCCGTGGAATGCCCCCCGTGCGCTCCCTGCTCCTTCTTTTCGGGAGCGCTGTGTGATTTTTCTTCCCGCATGAGCCCCGTCGCGGAACTCTTGAGCGGGAGAAGGACGCTGCTCTCATAGGGATAGGGCTTTTGATAGAGAGCGAGGAGCTTTTCGACCGAGGCCGTCTCCCCCTTGCCCGCAAGCGCATGGCGGGCGATGGGCTCCCTCTCGTATGTAAGGGGTGCGGCGCAGTCCGCAAAACATGTGAGATCGACGAGATCGGAGAGTCTGTCCGCAAAGACGGGATCGACGGCGCGTTCCCTGCCCTCGAAGATCATATGCAGGCGGTATTTTGCACGGGTCATGGCGACGTAGAGGAGATTCCGCTCCCCCGAAAGTTCCTCTTCTTCCTGCAATTTTACGGTGGCGCGGCGGAGCACCGTCTCGCGGGCGACCCTGTCCTCGCCGAACGCAGCGGGCGCGGCGCCGAACTGCTCCGTAAAGAGCACGTCGTCACGGTCCGCCCCATGGAAGGGAACGTCGAGATCGGCGAGAATGACAACGGGAAATTCCAGCCCCTTGGACGCATGCATGGTGAGCACCTGCACGGCGTCCTCGCCCCCGCCGCCCGCATAATCGAGGCGGTACCCCATCGTCTTGAGCTTTGCGAGGAAGGCATGCACGCTCATGCCCTCGCTCTCCGAGAGGAACCGCCGCACCCGCGAAAGTCGCATGGAGCCGCTTCCCGACGCCGCAATCTGCGCCTCGAGCCCGCTCGCGAGGAGTGACCCTAAGATATCCGAGGCGGGAAGCGCCTGCGCACGGAGACGGAGGGCTTCCGCCGTACGGAAAAAGTTTTTGAGTTTTTGCGAGAGAGGATCCGCCATCTTGTCCGCATACATCTTGCAGGCGGTGCGGAAGGTATAGGCGGAGGGAAAGCGCAGGCGGACGGCGGCGAGCTCTTCCTCATCCAGCCCGCCGACGGCGGAGAGCATCGCGCTCGCCATGGGGATGTCCTGCTCCGCATTGTCGAGATAGGAGAGCCAGTCGATGAGGAGCCGCACCTCGAAGAAGTCGCACACATTGACCTTTGCGGAAGCGGAGACGGGGATATCCCGCGCGTTCAGCGCGCGCACGACCCTGTCCATTTCCCCCGAATTCTTGCGGACGAGGACGGCAATGTCCCCGAATGTGGCTTTGCGAACGCTCCCGCTGTCCGCATCGAAGATCCCCTCTTCCTCGCCGCGCGCGAGTTCATCTTCTATGATGTCGGCAATGCGCTCCGCGATCTGATCTGGGGTATCCATGCCCGTGTTTCCCGTGACAGAATAGACGGAAAGTTTTTTGGGTTCACTCTTTTCCTTGGGGACGATGTGGACGAGCACCCCGCCCGCATGTTCCCCGAACCGCTCGCACGGACGCATGGGTTCGTAGGACGGGAACAGGGATCCGAAGACGCGGCTCACGGCGTCGATCACGGCGGGCGCGGAGCGGAAATTCATCGTAAGCAGCAGATCTCCCCCGAAGGCGGAAAATTCCCTGCGCTTTTCCTCGAAGAAGGCCGAATTGCTCCCGCGGAAGCCGTAGATCGCCTGTTTGCTGTCGCCGACGAGAAAGACCTCTTCCCCCGCAAGAAGTGAGAGAATGCGCTCCTGCATGCGGTTGACGTCCTGATATTCGTCCACGAAAAGATAGGTAAACCTCGCGCGGACGGCGCGGCGGGCCTCCTCGTTTTCCAAAATTTTCAATGTGAGCTGCTCGAGATCGTTGTAATCGAGCACGTTCGCCTCCCGTTTGAGGGCGGTATAGACGTCGTCGAAGCGGAGCACGAGGGAAAAGAGCGCCCGTCTTCTCCCGTCCGCGTCCGCCTGTGCCTGTTTCTCCGTCTCCTCATCGGAGAACCCGCGGAGCTCGGCATAGATCGCCTTGATCGCCTTACTCGCGCCCGAGAGAAATTTGAGCGCGGCAAGCTCTTCCCCCGTCGCCTTGGTCATGCGCGGCATGATGCCGATTTGAATGGGCTCGGAGGCGATCCCGATCATCTCGAAGAGTGTCTTTCCCGAGAGCGCGTTGCAGGCCGCCACGACGTCCGCCGCCACCGCGAGCGCGCGGGGATTGTTTTCCGCAAAGAATGCGCCGAGATCGTCGAGCCGCGCGGACAGGAGCTCCGCACGCCGCCGATACCATTGGGCAAGATATTCGCACGCTTCGCCGAAATTATCCTTCTCGCAAAGCGACTCTTCCCGCCAGTGGGCGGTCTCCCGCATGCTTGCGTGCAGGGAAAGAAGGATGCGCCTGAGTTTCAAGTCCTTTTTCTTGCGGAAATACACGCCGAGAAGGTTGAAAAATTCGGGGTCTTTGGCCGCATACGCCTCTTCAAACACAGTATCGAGGGCGTGGTTTTTCAAGGTCTGCCCCTCGGCGTCGTCGGGAGAGATGATGCGGAAGGCGGCGTCCGTATCGGCGAGGAAGAAGTTCGACCGCACGAGCCGTCCGCAAAAGGAATGGATCGTACTGATCTCGGCGAGCGGAAGTTCGGCAAGCTGGATGCGGAGCCGCTCCCGCTCTTCCCCCTCCGCCCGTGCAAGCCGTTCGGAGAGCGCACTGCGGAGACGGTCGCGCATCTGGGCCGCCGCCTTTTTGGTGAAGGTGACGGCGAGCACTTCCCTCACATCCGCGCCCGCGAGCACGAGCCCGACGAGCCGCTCGATCATGACGGCGGTCTTTCCGCTCCCCGCCGCCGCGGAGACGATGACCCGCCCCTTCGTTTGGACGGCGCGCGCCTGTTCTTCCGTAAGTCTCATTCCTCCTCCCCCCTTTCGCGCCTGACGATTCTGACGATCTCCGCGGGGCTGACGGCGCTCTCCTTGCGCACGCTGCCCGAAAATCCGCACATACCCTTGAATTTACAGTACGAACACGCTTCGCCGTAGGGCGAGGGGGAAATGTTCCCCGCCTTCATCTCCCGCACCGCCTGCTCGGAGACGAGAAGGGAATACCCGAGGAAATCCTCGAATTCGCCCTTGGGGAGACCCTTTTCCGATCTTCCCCCGCCGTCGTAGAAGGCGCTCTTGCCCTCCGTCCGAAGGGTATCCATGCGGGTGAGGACGTCATCCTCTTTCATGAAGAACCCCTTCATGCGGTATCGGTCCTCGGGAGATTCCGAGAAATTTTCCTGCGCGGGGAAGTAGAAGGCGCCCGCGGGCGTCTTTTCTCCGGAGACGGCAAGAAGATAGAGCTCGAGCTGCAACTTTCTTCCCGTATAGTAGGCGGTCGCCGTGTCGTCGATGGCGCCCGTCTTGTAGTCGATGACGCGGACAAAGCCATCGGCGGCGTCGATGCGGTCCGCCCGTCCGCTGAGCGCCAGAAGAGGCAGATCCACTTTTTTCTCGGTATCGAGCACGCGGAACTGCGAATGGATGAGCTGGCGGTAGCATGCCGCCGTCACTTCGCCGCACTCGCGTATCAGCCGCTCCGCCGTATAGACGCCCGCGCCCGTGTCCGAAAGGGGAGCGTAGCGAGGCGTAGCGAGAAGCTCCCTCGCAACGTCGCAGGCGGCAGTCCGGCACTCCTCTTCAGTCGCGATCTCGTTGAAGCGGGGAGCGAGACGCTCCAGCACGGTATGGACAAAGGTTCCCGTGTCCGTATCGAGCACGCTGCGCTCTTCCCGCTCGCGCAGGCGGAGCCCGCGCGACGCAAACCCCGCGTAGGGGCAGGTAAAGTAGCTTTCGAGGAGGGTCGGCGAGATCTCTCCTTCAAAGAGCAGGGCGGAAAGATCTCCCACGGCGCCCTTTTGTCCGCCGCCGAGCATTCTGTCCGCCGTCTCCCGCTCGCCGCGCGATACAAGGACATGGTAGAGCGAGGAGAACCGCTCGGGGCTCTCCCTGCCCGCTTCGACATCCTCCCGAAGCGTTGAAAGTTTTTTGAGCGCAGGGGTTCTCTCACAGCTGTCGTAGGGGTAGTTCTCGGGCATGGGTATGGGATAAAACATCCGTTCCAAGTCGAGAAACGCCGAGCCGCGGCGTGCTTCCTCCCCCTTGACGCGATAGGGACAGCCCGCATAGAGCTCCCCCGAAAAGGCGCAGAGATTCAGATATAAGCTCTCTCTCGCCCGTGCGTTGACGACGGCGATCGCGGGCTCGATCTCAAGCGACAAATTTTTGAGCCGTTTGATCTCGCCGTCCGAAATGACGGCGGTATCGTCCGCAGTATGCGGGACGGAATCGTCCATACCGAGGCAGAAGAGCACGGGAACGCGCTCGAACATGCTCTTGCCCGCTTCCCCCAAGAACACGGCGTCCGCGGACTGCGGGATCATGGCGATCTCGAGTGCGTCCAGCCCGCTCTTGAGCATGGAAGAGAACTCAAAGGCGGAAAACCGCTCTTCGGCGGCGAGGAAGTCGATCTCGGAGAGCACCCCCTCGAGCGGGGAAAGGTCGAGAAATTCCCGCTCGGCGCCCGCGAAGTTCTCCATGAGTTTTTCGGTGCGCTCCTTTGCGCCGACGAGGTCGTAACAGGCGCGGATCGCGTCAAGATACTTTTTCCCCTTTCCCTCGCGCGGGAAGAGGCTCAGAAGCGCCTTCATCCTCTCGCGGGCGCGCACAAGCGCTTCATAGGAGAAGTGCTTGACGGGCTCCCCCGTCTTGATCTCGCGGTGGACGGCGCCGCGGTAACCGCCGTATTTGAGAAGATAGTTGCGGTATTCGTCCGCTTCCCCGAAATAGACATTTGCCGCCGCCGCGTCCACGGACTCGGGAAGCCCGCCGTCATGCGCACAGGCGAGGAGCGAAAGCACAAAGGCGCAGAAGGGATGCTCCGAGAAGGGGCGTTTTCTGTCCGAAAAGAAGGGGATCCTGTATCCCGCAAGCGCGCGCTCGGCGCTTTGCAGCCGTCCGCTGTCCGGGAGTAGCACGGCGATGTCGCGGAAGCGCATCCCCTCTTCCCGCACAAGGCGGCAGATCTGCGCGCAGACGGTATTCATCTCATCCGCCTCGTCGGCGGCGCGGAAAATATGGATATGCTGCGGCGTTTTTCTCTCTTTGCCGTAGACGGCGGGATCGAAGAGCCCCTCCGAAAGCGCAAGAGCATCCCCTGTCAAAGAACTCTTCCGCATGCGGGATACGGTCTCCCCCATCTCCTCCGCGATACGGCGGAACGCGCTTGCCGCCTCGTTGGTGTAGGCGGCGCCCCTGCCCGCAAGGAAGATCCCCGTCACGTTCTCCGCGGAACATAAGGCGGCGCGGACTCCCTCGAGTGCCTGTTTCGTAAAGGAAGGAAAGGCGAAGAAGATGACGTCCGTCCCCCCGAGTTTTTCGGCGATCCGCGCGGGAAGAAGGGCGAGATAGCCGTTTTCGTCGAGCAGATCCTTCTCTTTGAGGAAGGCGTCGTACTTTTCGAGGACGAGCGCCAAGTCCGAAAGTTTATGGCGGAGCATGCCGTCCGTCTCTTCTGCACTTTTTTTCAGAAGTTCGGCGTCTGCGCGGGAGGAGAGGAGTTGGGCGATCGTCTCATAGACGACCTGCGCGGCATTCTTTTTGAAACAGCGCAGGTTCTCTTCCTCGGCGCGGAGAATGGAAGAGACCGCCATGACGGAACCCTGTTTGGAAAGGACGGCGCGCTCGCCCGAAAGAAAGCGGGCGAACGTCGTCACTTCACTCAAAAAGGTGCCGCCCGTGTTCCGCACGACGGCGCGCTCCGCAAGCAGCGTCAGTTTGTCTTCACAGAAGACGACGCACTTTCTCCCCGCCCTCTCCGATCCGACGACCTGCACGCTGAGCTCTTCGAGCGCGTCGTCCAAAGTCGGGGCGCCGATGATCTTTGTCATAGGTTCCTCGCATTTTTTCTTTTATTATAGCATACTTTTCGGAATTTTTCGGGATATTTCACCGATTTATTTTTACAAACGCAAAAAAATGTGGTATAATGTCTCTCACAGAGAAATCCACGGAGGCAGACATGAAACCCAAACGCTTCTTTTCCCTCTTCGCCCTCGCGCCGCTCGCGCTCCTTGCGGGCTGCGGCGGAACGATCTCGCTCTCCTTCTCCCCGAACTGGTATGCAAAGACGACGAGCGAAAACATCACGGGTACGGAGGAACATCTCGTCTATGACGTCTCTTTCAAGAGCAGCGGCGGCGATTATGCCGTGGAATACGACGCAGGCACCTACGAGACGACGCTCACCGACGATCCTTCCTTCTCCATGAACGGAAAGACATACGCCGTCTATCACCTGCACACCGAACTCTCCCTCACGGGGCGGTATTTCTATAAGACGGAAGCCGAGGAAGCATTCGAGGACTCCATGATCTCCGACGTTTGGTTTTTGAGCGCGGGGACTTCCCTTCAACCGCTCAGGAGCGAAAAATACATCCATTCGACCGTCCCCGCGGTAGAGCCCTCTTTGGAAAAACTCACGCGGACGTTCGAATATACTTACAACGTGACCTATGCGGAGGACAGAAGCTCCGCGGAGTACACACTGGACATCGCTGCCCCCGAAGAAAACAAGGGCAAGACGCAAGATACCATAGAACTCGAGACGGACGGGACCTTCCTCGACAATGAGGAGATCGCTTTCGCCCTCCGCGGGATCGATTACGCTTCCTCTTCGCCCATCACCTTCAACACGATCGACCCCCAGACGAACCGCTGCATCGGCGTGGGCACCGCTTCGACCCCCACCACCCAACAGGAAGCGATCTCGCTCCTCATCAACGGAGAAAAGGTCGAGGATACGATCACGACCGCCCATGTCGAACTCCGTTACAGCACTACCAACCCCGGGCCGACCCGTCTGTTTGTCTATGCCGCCAAGACGAGCGACAACGACAACCGCTTCCGCAACGTGCTTCTCCGCTTTGAAAATCCCATGATCCAATCGCTCGGCACGTTTACCTACACGCTGAAAGAGGCGACTTTCAACGATAAATAACCCCGAATATACGCAAAACCGCAGGCCTTTGCGACCTGCGGTTCTTTTTTATGTTTCATAGATCTCCCGTTTGAGGATCCCGATGTAGGGCAGATTTCTGTACCGTTCGTCATAGTCCAGCCCATACCCCACGACAAACTCGTTTTCAATGTCGAAGCAGTTGAAATCGGGGGGAACGTCGTACTCCCGCCGATCCTTTTTATTGAGCAGGGTGACGATGCACACGGAGCGTGCGCCGCGCTCCTCAAACAGCTTTTTGAGGTTTGCGAGCGTAAACCCGCTGTCGATGATGTCCTCGACGAGGATGACGTCCCTGCCCTTGACGTCGCTGTCGATATCCTTTCTGATCTTGAGCTTCCCCGACGAGGCCGCCCCGTTCCCATAAGAAGAAACGGACATAAAATCCAGCTGAATGGGGATATCGAGGTGGCGGATCAGATCCGAGAAAAAGATAATGCTCCCCTTCAGGATCCCGATGACGATCGGGGTTTCGCCCATATATCGCTCGCTGACGGCGCGCGCGACCTCCTCCACGCGGCGGCGAAGTTCTTCTTCCGTAATGAGTACTCTCTCACAATCCTTATGCATGATCTGCTCCTTGGTGATCTTTCTCTGTCCTCGGCTCCCCTCTCAGGGGAGCTGTCACCGCAGCCCCACCTTGGCGCCCCTCTCAGGGGAGCTGTCACCGCAGCCCCACCTTGGCGCCCCTCTCAGGGGAGCTGTCACCGCAGGTGACTGAGGGGTTCCCCCTCGCCCGTGCTCTCTCCAAAACCCTATCCCCCGCTGCGCGGGTACTTCCCCTACGAGGGGAAGCAAGAGGTGGGGCTGCGCGGGTACTTCCCCTACAAGGGGAAGCGGTGTCGCTCTGAATTCTTTACTCTATCCTGCCCGGCCGCACCGTCGTTTCGGTAATCTTCACGCTGTCGGCGATCTCTACGCCGACGACGGCAAACACTTCGCTCCCCCTTGCGATCAGGGGAAGACGGCGGGAGAGCCGCGCGGGGATCTTTCTGTTCGTCAAAAATTTTTTGAGAGATGCCTTGCGGGCATGGTATGGGGTAATTTCGTCCCCTTCCCTTCTCGTACGGACGACGCACCCCACGGGGAAGGCATCAAGGTCGACATAGAGCCCCCCTTTGTCCCGATTTACCCCGCTCCCGCGCGGAAGCTC
>CANPYD010000042.1 GCA_947587775.1 uncultured Clostridia bacterium | reverse complement strand
CAGGCAAAGGTGTTCAACGAGGCGGTCGACCTCGACGGCATCGTCCTCACCAAGCTCGACGGCACCGCAAAGGGCGGGTTTGTGTTCTCCCTTTGCGGCGAGCTGAAAGTGCCCGTCGTCTTTGCAGGTGTCGGCGAAAAGATCGATGATTTGGAGCTCTTCGACGCCGAACAGTTTGTAGAAGGGTTTATTTGATTTGTTTCGCTCGATTTCGTTCATTTCCTTGCTCGCTCTCGCGATGTACGAGGCCTACCCCCTCTGGGGGGAGGCTCCGCCGCAGGCGGTGGTGGGGGGGAACGCCGCGTCATCCTGAGCTTGTCGAAGGGTCACCGCATTATCATAAGGTGATGGTTACTTCGCGCCAAGGGCGGCGCTCGTGCCGCGCTTCGACAACAAAAGAACGTGCGCGCGGGGCGACTACGCTCACCATGACGTGATTTTATGACACCGCATCAGCCCCCTTGCTTCCCCTTTTAGGGGAAGTACCCGCGCAGCGGGGGATAGGGTTTCAAAAACCCCTCAGTCACCTGCGGTGACAGCTCCCCTGAGAGGGGGCGCCAAGGGAACCCCTCGGTCACCTGCAGTGACAACTCCCCTGAAAGAGAAATGCGCATAATTTTCCGACTTTTCTTTGGAAATACGCCCAAAATCGGTTGACAAGCCCCTTTCTTTGTGTTATTCTAATGATACGCACCGAAGGGGTGTAATTTTTTTGTATGGAGTTTTCACACAAATGGCTGTTAAATCCACGAGAATGAAGGTTACGTTCGAATGCACGGAGTGCAAAAACCGCAATTACGACAGCTTTAAGAACAAGCGTAACGATCCCGACCGTCTCGAGCTCAAAAAGTACTGCCCGACCTGCAAAAAGCACACGGTCCATAAGGAATCCAAGTAAGACTGCGCTAAACGGAGGAACATCATGGCGAAATCAAACGAAAAAGCGCCCGTAGAAAATACGAAGCCGAAGAAAAAGGATAAGAACAAAAAGCCGAATATTTTCGTCCGTATGGGGAGAAAGATCAAAGAGACCTTCTCCGAACTCAAGCGCGTCTCGTGGCCGAGCTTCGGCAAGGCGCTCAAGAGCACGGGCATTGTCCTTGTCATCGTTCTCATCTTCCTTGTCATCGTCACGGGCGTCAACATCGGCTTTACCGAGCTTCTGGAGTATGTAACCTCCTGGGGGAACGTAGGCTGATATGGCAACCGTCGATTCCGAGCCCAAATGGTATATCCTTCACACCTACTCGGGCTACGAGGCGATGGTGAAGGAGAGCCTCTTGCGGCTCATAGAAAATAACAATTTAGGCGATCAGATCACAGACGTCAAGATCCCGACCGAACAGACCATCGAAGAGAAGGCGAACGGCAAAAAGAAGGTGGTGGAGCGCAAGCTCTTGCCTTGCTATGTCTTTATCAAGATGATCTATTCGAACCAGCTGTGGTATCTCGTCACCAACACGCGCGGCGTGACGGGTTTTTGCGGTCCGCAGGGACGTCCCATCCCCATGAAGGAAGACGAGATCCGCAAGATGCGTCTCGAGGATTACGTTGCGGACGCGGATTTCAAGGCGGGGGACAGGGTGTCGATCGACAGCGGCCCTTTGGAGGGCTTCATCGGCGTCATCCGCGAACTCAACAACGATTCGCAGCGCGCAAAGGTCTCGATCACGATGTTCGGCAGAAACCAGGAGGTGGAAGTCGACTACGTGCAGATGCAAAAAATTTCCGAAACGGCGGTGGAGATCCCCGCCGAAGAGGAATAACCAAGGCACCATCGGCAAGGGCTCAAAGCGGAGTCCGCAAGCAAAGAGGGCTCCCAAAAAAAGACGCAGTATTTTTTTGGGAAGAGGAGGCGCGACGTAGCGCACTTGCCCTTTGAGCGGGCTCAAAGGGCTCGAAGCGGAGTCTGCGCCGACGAAGTGGGAGACGGTAAATCTTTTCTGCCGTCAAAAATACCACATATATAAGGAGTTTCTTATGGCAAAGAAAGTCACAGCAGTCGTCAAACTGCAGCTTCCCGCCGGAAAAGCGACGCCCGGTCCCCCTGTCGGTTCGACACTCGGCCCCCACGGCGTCAACATTCCCGGGTTCACCAAGGAATTCAACGCGAAGACGGCCGGTCAGGAGGGACTGATCATCCCCGTCGTCATGACGATCTATCAGGACCGTTCCTTCACGTTCATTCTGAAGACGCCGCCCGCACCCGTCCTCATCAAGAAGGCGCTCGGGCTCGAAACGGCGTCCGCCACCCCCAACAAGACCAAGGTCGGCAAACTCACCAAGGCGCAGGTCGAAGAGATCGCCAAGACGAAGATGCCTGATCTCAACTGCACGTCGCTCGAGAGCGCGATGAGCATGATCAAGGGTACTGCCCGTAGCATGGGCATTACCGTCGAGGAGTAAGGGGGGCAAGAGATGAAATACGGTAAAAAGTACGCGGATAGCTTAAAGGCTTACGACCGCGCAAAGGCGTATGAACCCAACGAAGCGATCGGTCATGTGCTCGAAAGCGCCAAGGCGAAGTTCGACGAGACGATCGAGTTGCACGTCCGTTTGGGCGTCGATCCGAGACAGGCAGACCAGCAGGTCCGCGGCGTCATCGTCCTCCCCAACGGCACCGGTAAGACGAAGAAAGTCCTCGTCATCGCAAAGGGCGAGAGAGCGGACGCGGCGCAGGCTGCGGGCGCGGATTTCGTCGGTGCAGAGGAAATGATCCAGAAGATCCAGACCGAGAACTGGTTCGGATTCGATACCATGATCACCACGCCCGACATGATGGGCGCCGTCGGTAGGATCGGCCGTCTCCTCGGTCCTAAGGGACTCATGCCCAACCCCAAGTCGGGTACGGTCACGATGGATGTCGCACGCGCAGTGCAGGAAGTGAAAGCAGGTAAGGTCGAGTACCGTCTCGATAAGACCGCGATCATTCACTGCCCGATCGGCAAGAAGAGCTTCGGTACCGAGAAGATCGCAGAGAACTTCAACGCGCTCATGGACGCGATCGTCAAGGCAAAACCCGCCGCTGCAAAGGGTCAGTACATCAAGAGCGTCACGCTCGCGAGCACGATGGGCCCCGGCGTCAAGGTCAGCTACACGAAGCTGTAAGATCTTCTTGAAATCGCTTGACAGCGGTTTTGGAAGATGGTACAATCAAATTGTTCATAAGATCTTCGGATCTGTGAAATATGCCGCAGACAACGGGTGCGGACGTCCGCTCAATATCCCGTCGAGGTAGACTTCTTAAATTCGATTTTAAGAACCGCTCCGTACCTGTCTGCGTACGGAGCTTTTTTCCAAATCGGGCCGCAAGGCCTAACAGGAGGTAAGTATGTCGGAAAACTTTGAAGCGAAGAAGGTCGTCGTCGAAGAGATCAAAGAAAAGATCAATGCGAGCAAGTCCGTCGTTCTCGTCCATTACGAGCGCGTGACAGTCGCCGAATCGACGGATCTGCGCAGAAAGTTCCAGGCCGCCAAGTGCGAATACAAGGTCTACAAAAACACCCTTGTCCGCAAGGCGTTTGCGGAACTCGGCGTAGAGAGCTTCGACAATGACCTCAACGGCGCGACGGCGTTTGTTTTCTGCCCCGACGAGACGAGCGGCTGCTCGCTCCTCGCGAAGGCGGTGAAGGAAGCGCCCGCGCTCAGTGACAAACTCGTGCCCAAGAGCGCCTATGTGAACGGCGCGTACGTGGACGCGGCGGGAGTCAAGAAACTTGCGGCGATCCCTTCGAGAGAGGTGCTCATCGCCAAGATGCTCGGGTGCTTGCAGTCGCCCATCGCGAATTTCGCTTACGTTTTGAAAGCGATCGCAGACCAAAAATCTTAAAATTATAGGAGAATTAAGAAAATGGATGTCCAGAAATTGATCGAAGAAGTAAAGGCGATGAGCGTTGTGGAGCTCAACGATCTTGTAAAGGCGCTCGAAGAGGAATTCGGCGTTTCCGCGGCTGCCGCTGTTGTTGCGGGTCCCGCGGCGGGCGGTGCGGCTGAGGCTGCTCCCCAGGAAGAGGAAAAGACGGAGTTCGATATCGTTCTCAAGGATTTCGGCGCAAACAAGATCGCCGTCATCAAGGCTGTCCGCGAATTCACCGGTCTCGGGCTTGCGGAAGCGAAGAAGGCAGTCGAGAGCCTCGGCGTCCTCAAAGAAGGCGTTCCGAAGGCAGACGCAGAAGCTGCAGTTGCAAAGCTCAAGGAAGCCGGCGCGACCGCGGAACTCAAGTAATCATCAAACCATCATCCGCACCTTCGGGTGCGGTTTTTTTGTCTTGCGGAAAGCACGCCGCGCCCGACGGAGATCATTTTATCGTCTTGACGGCTTTCTTGAATTGTGTTAGAATAGGTTCGTTACAGGAGAATCTCAAATGAAGACGTTTTTTGTATCCAGTACCTTTGGCGATATGCAGTTCGAACGGGACGCGATCCAGGAGATCGCGCTGCCCAGGATCAACGCGGAAGCGAAGAAGTACGGCCAGTCGGTCTCGTTTTGCGACCTGCGTTGGGGGATCGATACGCTGGAATACAGCGGTCCCGCTTCCGACGAACGGGAGCGGGAGGAGAGGAACGACAGGCGGATCCTGCGGATCGCGGACGTCTGTCTCGACGAGATCGACCGCTGCAAGCCGCCTATGATCGTCATCCTCGGGGATCGATACGGCACCGTCCCGAAGGCGGAGATCATCCGCGAGGCGTCTTCCCGTAAAAATCTCCCTCTGGACGATTATGAGCTGAGCCTTACGGCGCTTGAAATCGAATACGGATCTCTGTGCCCCGCCAGAAGGGACAGCCCTGCCTTCTTTTATGAGCGCAGGATCGTCAATCCCGAGGAGGCGCCCGCGCAATATCACGAGAGCGAGGAGAGATATCGGCGGAAACTCGGCGAGCTGAAAGAGCGGGTCAAAAATTTCAGAACCTATGAGGTCTCTTTCCGGGACGGAATACCGCAGGGGCTCGAAAGGTTTGCAGGGCTCCTTGCCGAGGACGTGATCGCCTATCTTCGTCCGCAGTGGGAGGAACTCGCCAAACGCACCCCCTTTGAGCGGGAGCGCGCGGCGCAATGGCAGTATATCGAAGAGCGGGGAGCGACCTTCTGCGGCAGAGAGGAGATCATCGAAACCGTCCTGGATGAGCTCGGAAGGCGGGAGACCGTCATTGTAAAAGGCGACACGGGCAGCGGCAAGACCGCCCTCTTTTGCGCTCTTGCATTGAAACTGCGGGAGTTGGGCTGGGACGTCTATCCCGTCGTCGGCGGGCTCACGGTCTCCGGCAGCGACACGTTCGGCATCGTCCGCGGCGCGGTCTACTATCTCGAAGAAAAATTAGGCGTGCCTCATTTTTCGGAGGAAAAGAACGAGGGCGGACAGCCCGTCGTACATCGGATCAACGAATGGCGGGAACGGTTGGGCGTTCTCGGCAGCCGATATTCCGAAAAGCAAAAATTCATCGTCATGCTCGATGCGCCGGAGCGGCTTCTCGCCGATTCCGACCGCGCGTCTCTCTCCTTTGTCCCGCCGCTGCTCAATTCTTCCTTCCGCTTCTTTATGACCTGCAACACCGACTTCCGGGAGATCAATACGGACTATCTTCCGCTCGGACCGCTCACTTCGGAGGACAAGACGCGGGTGATCCGCGGGATCCTGTCGGGATACGGAAAGAGCCTTGACAAGAATGTCGTTTCGGAGATGGTTTCCCTCAAAGCCTCCGAAAATCCCCTTTATCTGAGCTTCCTCGTCCAGCGGCTCGCCATGATGGACCGCGACGATTTCACGGCACTGCGCAGCTTCGGGAGAGGCATGGAGGCGATCTCCGCCTATCAGTGCAAGATCGTGCGGGACGCGCCCTCCGCGCCGGACGGACTCTGTGCGGAACTCCTCAAAGAGGCGGGTGACCGCATCGACCCCGCGCTCGTCAAAGCGGCGTCGGAATATATTGCCGCCTCCCGCTACGGACTTCGGGAGACCGATCTCGCCATCCTTCTCGGGAAAACGTGGAAACCGCTCCTGTTCAGGCAGTTTGTCACTTATATGCAGAATTGCTTCTTCTTGCGCAACGACGGCAGGTTGGATTTTACCCATCAGAGCATCCGGGAGGGGATCCTTGCGCGGACGGAGAATGTCGGCAAGGTCCGCTCCGATCTTCTCCGCCTGTTCGAACGTCTCCCCGCAGACGATTTTCTCCGTCTCGAAGAGACAGTCTATCAAGCCTACCTTGCGGACGACAGGACGGCGTTCCGTTCCTTTGTGAATACGATTCGTTTTGAGGATACAGCCTTCGAGCAGAATCCTTTGGCACAGTTTGTGAAGAATTGCTATTATCTTGCTGCGGAGCACGGTCCCGACTGGTTCATGACGGTGATCGACGAGACCCCTGTTTCCGGGGAGTATGTCGATTTCATCAAAAACATGAACACGATCGATGCAAACTTCCTCTTTGCACTCAACCAAACAAGCGTCTGCGTCAGCATTCAGGAGTGTTTATATCACTATGCGGAGAGATTCTTTGCAACGATCGAAGATCGGGACGAGGTTCTGATCAAGGTGCGCATGGTGCTTGCGATCGTCTTTCAGCAGACATTGGATCCCGTGCTCGTCTCCAAGGCGACGCCCTTGCTCCTTCAGATGGCAGAGTGCTACCGTACCCGGTATGAGGAGGGGCGCACGGACGCAAAAAAAATGTATTTCGGCTTGATCCCCTCGTTTGGCGGACAGTATTCGTTCACGAGGGAGCCGAAACTTGCGGAGGAAGTCGAACGGGCAGTCCAAGTTGCCGCGGCGGGATCGGACGACCCCGAGACGCGCCTGTCGCTCTGCCTCTTCAAACACACACAGGCGATCATGGCGTTCGCCGACGGCGATTCCCAAGGGAGCCTCTCCCTTGAATTTGAGGCAATCGACCTTCTTGAATCGCTCTTTGGGGTTCTTCCGCCCGAGTCGCTTGCAAATGCCGTCATGTTGATTTCTTCCTACGGCATGAGTTATGTCGAACTTTTTGCCAAAAACGATTACGGCAAGTCGATCGAGGATATCTTTGGGAATGCGAATGAAGAATCCGACGAGGACGACGAAGAGGACGAAGATAACGAAGAGGATTGGAAATCCGACGAAGAGGACGAAGATAACGAAGAGGATTGGGAATCCGACGAAGACGACGACATGATGCGGGCGTTCCGGGAGTTCCAACGCCAATTTTTTGGCGGCTTGGGCGAGAATGAGGACGAGGAGGAGAAGGCGCAAGGGAAGATCCTCCTGCTTGCAGAGGAATTTTTCGGCCGAGCGGAAGAGTTTGCAAATCGGATCGCCGGGATGGGCGTGCAGGGCGGAGAGCTTTTTGCGGCCATCATAGAAGTACAGAGGTGCGAGACCGACATCGCACGGGAGGAATACGGCAAGGCAATCAAAAAATTAAAGGAGCTGGAGAACCGCGTCGCCGCGATCAACGACAGAGAGTATACCGACCTCACGCGGATGGTGCACTGCTTTACACTCGGGGAGTTGGCGGGAGCGTATCTCTGTGATGAGCAATACCGGGAGGCTTTCGATTGCGCACTTCGGGCACAACGGGAGCTCGACGGATTGGAGCTTGTCTCCCATGCGCCTATCGTCCTGTCCGCCGAAGAAATGATCTATAAAGTGTTGACCGTGATCCTCTCCGGGCACAGCGAATGGATGGGAGCAAGGGAGGGCGCGGAGCTCTACCGCAGGGCGATCCTGCGCCTGGAAAAAAATCCGCTTTCCCAAACGGGAATCGAGTTCGTGTTATTGGATCTTGCAGACAACGGATTTCAGTTCCTTATCGCGCAAAAAGAGGATTGGAAGGAGAGGGAAGAGGTCATGCTCTTCTTTGCGGAAAAGATCTATACGATTCTTTCCCGCGTCGATCCCGAACGGATGCTTCCGGATACTTATATGATGCGTTGGGCTGCCGACAATTGCATCCTGAGAGTAAACGGACTGGAAGGGCAGGAAGAGATCACGGATGTGCGGCGGTATAATCCCTATCTGGCGGAAGTGATGCTCGACGCGGTGGAAATGGTGTACATGATCTGCATAGGGACGGAGGATTGCGATCTCTTGCCCGAGCAGCAGTTCGATCTGCTGACGACCGCGACAGAGCAACTGACGGGGCTCATGGTTTATTATCGGGTTAACGGCAGAGAGGACGTTGTTGAGCTGCTCCAAGGGATTTCCGACTCGATCGACGCGAGGGCGTTCTTCCTCATGTCGCAATTTCCCGAAGACGAGGAGTAGCCTTACTGTGTCAGAATGACGCGATACTCCTTGCCCTCGCCCCTGTGGGGTGGAGCAACGCATTCTGCCAAGGATTGATAATCCTTGGCGCAAAATTTTCTTGGCATTTGCCCATATGCTCGGGCAAATGCTGACCGCCCCGCCCGCACTTCTATTGTGCACCAAGGGCGGCACGAGCACGAAGTGCGAAGTAGCTTGTCGAGACATCTCGGGCGCGAAGTTACGCGGGTCTCTACCCGCGTGAGACGCTGTC
>CANPYD010000041.1 GCA_947587775.1 uncultured Clostridia bacterium | reverse complement strand
GATCCTCGACAAAGGGATTTCCGAGGATCTCCCCCGTCAGGATGCCGACCGTAGAGCGTTCGGGATCGAGCGGTTCCGAAAAACCGTACTTTCCGCTGAGATAATCATAGCGGCGCATATTGAAATTTTCGTCGATCTGAAGGAGCGGAACGGTCTTTTCGATGAGTTTCCGCGTGATATCGTCGTCATAGAGCGCGTTGAGCGGCTCCATCTGCGCCCACGCCTCTTTCAAAAGAGCGTCCGCCTCTTTTTGGGTCTTATCGCGCTCGCCTTCCGTCCGTTTGAGTACGGGACGGATCTTTGCAAAGATGAGCGGGATGCAGACGGCGGGCGTCACTGCGCCGACAACCGTCATTGCGATCCCTGCGATGAGAGTTCCATCCACAAGGCCGATGATCCCCGCGATGAGGAGCAAGGCGCCCACGATGGAGAAAACGATGAGAAAACCGCGCAGGATCCTGTATTTTTTGAGTTTTCCCATGAGCGACGCGATCTTATTCATCTTTGCGGCGTAAGCAGAGACAGTCTTCTTGTTTTCGGCTTCCGACACGCCCGATTTTTTCAGGAGTTCGTCGAAACACGCCTCTGCATTCTGTCTGAACGCTTCGCGGTAACTGCTTTTGTACGCTTCGAGCGGTTCGAGCAACAAATCGTCCATTTGCACCTCTTCTCCGTGCGCATCCGCGCTTTTTCGACAAAATTGTATCATATTTTATGACGCTCGTCAAGCCCTGCGCATACGATTCTTTCCCATGCTTTTTTTGGGAGATATTGCGGCTTTGCGGGGAAAATTTCTATTGACGAAAGGATGGTTTTACGGTATAATCATAGAAAACCGTTAAGGAGGTCTGTATGTTAGGAAATTTCGAATATCACAATCCGACGAAAGTCTACTTCGGCAAAGGTGCCCTTGAAAATCTCAATGAGGAGCTCAAAAACTACGGCAAAACCGTCCAGCTCATCTACGGGGGCGGTTCGATCAAGAAAAACGGCATCTATGACGCCGTAGTGGCCGCGCTTCACGCTTGCGGCAAAGAGATCGTCGAGGACGGCGGCGTCATGCCCAATCCCACGACGGAGAAAGTTCTGGAAGGTGCGGCGATCGCAAGAGAGCATGCCGTGGATCTGCTCCTTGCCGTCGGCGGCGGGTCTGTGTGCGATTACGCAAAGGCCGTTTCCGTCTCCGCATACTGCGACGGGGACTTCTGGCAGAAATATTACGTCGATTTTGAGGATCCCACCTGCAAAGTCATTCCCGTCGCGTGCGTCCTCACGATGGTGGGCACGGGAAGCGAGATGAACGGGGGTTCCGTCATCACGAATCACAAGGAAAAACGCAAGATCGGGCATGTGTTCGGGAGCGACGTCATGCCCAAGTTTACCATTCTCGACCCCACGTTCACCTACACCGTTCCCAAACGGCAGATGGTCGCGGGGATCTATGACGCGTTCAACCACATCTGCGAACAGTACTTCTCGGGTGAAGACGACAACGTGACCGATTACCTTTGCGAAGGGCTCATGCGCTCGATCGTCGTCTCTTCCTACAAGGCGATCGAAGATCCTTGCGACTACGAGGCGAGGAGCAATCTCATGTGGGCGGCGACATGGGCGCTCAATACCCTGCTCGACATGGGCAAGGAGACGGACTGGGAAGTCCACATGCTGGGGCAGGCGGTCGGCGCATACACCGACGAGACGCACGGCATGACCCTTTCCGCCGTGTCGCTCCCTTATTACCGGCATATCCTTCCCTACGGCGTCAAAAAATTCAGACGGTTCGCTGTGGAAGTCTGGAAGGTTGAGGAGAAGGGCTCCGACGAGGAGATCGCCCTCAAAGGGCTTGCCGCCCTCGAACACTGGATGAAGGATCTCGGCGTCGCGATGAACATTTCCGAGCTTGGCGTCACGCCCGATATGATCGAAGGGATCGCCGAAGCGACCCGCGTCATGGACGGAGGATACAAGGTCCTCACCCACGCGGAGATCGTGAAGATCTTGCAGGAAAGCCTTTGATAAGGGCGTATTTGTGGAAAAATAACGTTTGTTATATAATTGATGTTATGTTTTGTTTCGAACCGGGGAACCCCTCAGTCACCTGCGGTGACAGCTCAGGCGGAAAAGGCTCCATAAATAGAATGGTCGCCTTTTCCCGCCATTCTTGAGGAAGGACCCTACAAAGGGAGCCAAGGGGGCGGGCTGCGGTGACAGCTCCCCGTCCCCGCGTCATTCTGAGGCGTAGCCGAAGAATCCCGAGGATGGAAGTTCGGACTGGATCTTCGGGATCCTTCACTTTCGTTCAGGATGACACGGTAGTTCCCCTGCTTCCCCTCTTAGGGGAAGTACCCGCGCAGCGGGGAATAGAGTTTTGAAACCCCTCAGTCACCTTACGGTGACAGCTCCCCTGAGAGGGGAGCCAAGCTCCAAAAAAATACTCCCCCGACCGTTTTCGGTCGGGGGAGCTTTTAATGTTTCTTAAATCGCGTCGAAGTAATCTTCGCCGAAGAGCGAACAGAGAATCGTCTGCGCATAGACGCGCGACATGAAATCGTTCGGATGATTGACGTTATTGCCCGTGCAGTCGCAGAAACGCTTGCCCATCGCATAGACGCTTCTCACACAGTCGAGGACGTTTGCAACGCCAACGTTGTCATACTCCTCCGAAAGCTCGATGAGCGCCGTCTGATAGGACTCATAGTCCTTATTGTAGAAAACCGTTTCGGGGTTGGCGATCATTCCCGAGACGAGCATGATCTCCACGTCGGGATTTTGCTCTCTCGCCCGCTCGATCATTGTACGGATATTTTCCTTATAAGCCGAACCGGTATATGCGCCGTCGTTCATGCCGAAGGCGATGAAGAGGAGATCGGGATGATTGTCGAGCACGCGGACGGCGAAATGGTCGCCTTCGCTCGGTAAAATCCCGCCTGCCGTGCCGCCCGGTTGCGAAGCGCCCCAGTAGGAATCCGTTCCGCCCACCGCCGTATTCTTATAGTTGATCTTGGCGGAGGGGTAACGGGCTTTGAGATAGGAGTTCACCATCTCGGGATAGGACTCCGCTTTGGGACCGTAGTCGATATATCCGCTCGAATTGGCGCCCACAGTGATGGAATCGCCGTAGAAGAGCACGTTCAGGCTCTCCCCGTTCTCGAGTTTTGCCATCGTCTTGGGAAATTTTGCCGTTTCATCGCGGGGGAGTTTCCACTCTCCCGTATCGCTGTGGCGATAGGTGACGACGACCTGCCTGCTGCTGATGTCCGACCCTTCGGCGAAATAGATATTCCCGCCGCCCGTCAGGGGTTGCGTACTCGAACCTGCCTCGGAGGGGTAGTAGTCCATCTGATCCATATGGGGAATGGTCGTCGTATCGAACGGTAGACGGATAGTCTTGTCTCCCTTTTCCCATGTATAGTCTGTCCCCTCGCGATAGGTCGTTTTCAGGTCGTACGACATCACGGAGACGATCTCGTCGGGCGCATACATGAGCGGCGCGGAATAGTCGTCGTCGCCCGCAAACCACAGGGTCTCGTTATAGACGACACTCCCCGTCCAAAGGGGTTTGAGATATGTTTTCAGGTCGTACCGATGATATTCCATAAGTTCCTCTTGCGGGACGGTCTCGCCGCCCTCGGTGTTCGTCTCGCCCGTGTCCTCGTCTTTGCCGCCTTGATCGGCGGTGCCGCACCCCGCACACACGCCGAGCGCCATAAAAAGTGCAAGCAGAATCGAAAGTCTCTTTTTCATGTTTCCTCCTAACTGATGAGTGATTTGCCCGAAGTTACGATCCTGACGCCCGCGGGAGCATCGATCTTTGTTTGGATCCCGTTTTCGGTTTTTCTGTGCTCGATGTGAAGAATGCCGTACGGCGTGGGGAGATCCCCCTCCGCATAGCTCAGTCCGCAAAGATCGGGGACGACGGCGACCGTCTTACAGCCCGCTTCCAAGATCCTGATGCCGAGCACAACGTGCATCAGGAACGGGATGGGCCCGCACGACCAGCCGTGGCAGAGGCTGTGGCGGAATCCGACATAGCAGAAGGCGCCATAGTCCCCGTGGATATCCTTTTCACCCGCCTTGGGAAGGGCGTCGATCCGACCGCTCCCCTCTTTCCAACTGACGGAAAAGTCCTCCCAGAAGGTACGGGCGCCCGCGTCGAGCATGCCGCCGTAATAATCCCTCATCATGGAGAGCGCCTCCGCTCCCCTGCCGCATTCGGCGAGCGCGCGCAGAATATAGTAGCTCATGAACGAGGAGATCCCCTCCGCGCCGTTCCGTTCGAGAAACGCGGCGGTCTCCTCCTTTCCCTCAAATCCCGCAAGAGCGCGCATTGCCATCGCCTGTTTGCTCTTTTTGACGGTGGCCCTGTGCTTTCTCAAGCGTGCGAGGATCGCCGCCGCGGGGGTAGTGATCCCCAAAACTTCCGAAAGCGTTACCGCTTTCTCCATGGCGAGCGTCACAAGCCCCGTCTGTCCCGCGACCTCATCCTCCTGCTCGTGGGTCGGCCAGTCGAGAAAATCGTAGGAAAAGTGCGTCGAGCCGTCCTCGCCGACGTAGCCGTCCACCTGACGGAGAAGCTGAGCAAAGTAATCGGAAAACTCCTTTACGGCTCCGAGATCGCCCGTATGCGAATAGTAGTCGTGAAGATCGACGATCCACCAGAGCGAATAGCAGGGAATGCCGTTCATCCACCCGGGCAGCGGCGTCTGTTCCACCGCGATGCGGAGGCAGTTGACGACGCTCTCCGCACTTCCCGTCACGGAGAGCAGCCCCATGAGTTCGGGATGCAGATCCCCGATCCAGACGAGGCGGTCGCGCTTGACGCCGTCCCAGATATAACCGTTCTGCACGCAGCAGAGGAGGGTCTCGCGGGCGGTCTTGTAGATCTCGTCCACGCGCGGGTCGCTGCAAGTAAAGCTGCCCCTGATCGGAAGATCGGCGCGCTTATCCACTGCAACGGCCGCTTTGAGAAAGACAGGATCCTCCGCGTCGATGCGCAGAAAACGGAAGCCCGTATCACCGTATACGCCGTCCGAAAGCTGGGGAAGCGAAATACTGAAATCGCGCAGGGCGTGATCGTTCGTTGCGTTCTTTTCGCCGAGCTCCGCATAGACTTCCGCGACCGATTCGCCGAAGCGGAGCCGCACGGGAACGTTGTGCTCCGAAAAGTAGGAGAGAAGCCGCACGCCGCCGACGATCTCCCTTCCGTAATCGAGGACGATATATCCGCCGCGGGCGATCTCCGCCGTCTCTTCCCTGCCGATCCCGATCTGCATCGTGGCGGGGGAAAGTAACCTTGTTGCATTCTTTACGCCCTCTTGCGCGACAATGCGCTCGGGCAAAACTTCGTAAATTTTCATCTGTTTCTTATCACGGGGACTTCCAAAAGTCCTTGTTCAATGAGCCGATAGTCCTCGCTGAATTGTTCGGGCAGGGGGCAGAATTCCCCGAACGCGCCCCTGCTCTCGCCGACGAAATGCGACGGCCCGAACTTGTTCCTCTGCGTGATCATGACGCTGATCTCCAGCCGATCCTTGATGTACACGTCCGCCGCAAAGGGGCGGAAGGGAAGAGTCTTGCCCTGAATGCGCACGAGCGCGCCGCCCACCCGTCCGAGGGAAACATGATAGTCCCCCGCCGCGTGCGGGATACGGTAGCAAAGTTCGCCGCTGTAAAAAGGCAGCCCCTGCCCCGAAATATCGCCGATGTGAAGCGTTTTTTTCAAGCGGCAAAGGGTGACGGTATGGCCGTCGACGCGCACGCCGAATCTTCCCTTGAGATACATCGCCTCGACAGGCGTGTCCTCTTCCATGGGGAAGGTGACTTCAATGACGTTTTCTCCCCTATGAAGCGCACGGCGCGGCAGATCGAGCTCGGCAAAACAGCTGTCCCAATCGCTCGCGCGCGGAGCGCTCTCCACCGCCACGCCGTTGAGGGAAACTTTCGCGCCGCGGATGGGCTCCCAAACGAGAGTGAGCGCGGGCGGAAGATGTTCCGCACGGAAGGAGAAGCGCAAGGCCGTCTGCGCGCCGCAGGATTTCACCATGCCGAATTTCTTGCGGAACCACGGCTGGATCGCCTCGGGCGTGCGGCGGGGAAGCCCCAACGCGTCGCGGAGCTCGTCGTCAACGCGTAAGATCTCGCCGTAGCCCGTCTTGCTATTGACGGAGTAGGCGGCAAAATCGAGCACACAGACATTCGGCTCTTTGAGAAGGTAAGGATACTCCCCGTCCGCCAACATCTCCGCATTGGGATCCGCGACATGGTGGCAGGTTGCGGGCATGGGTGCCTCATTTTTCGTTAAAATCAATAAAATCTCTTCTCCTGCGTCCAAATCGGCGGAGATCTTAGTCATGGTACCGTCAAATTCTGCCGCGAAGGGGAAAATCTTGCCCGTCCGCGCATCGCAGCGCTTGACGGAACACCTTCCCTCGAAGGTAAATTCATACGATTTTGCCTCCTTTTCAACGGAGACGGCGGCAAAGTACAGCCTCCGCCCCTCGGCGGCAACGTGCGTATACGCCTTCCCCCCCTTCATCGTAAACGGAAGGGAGACGGCGGCGGGGAGATCCCCCTCTTCGACGCATTTTACCCCTTTGAGGCAGCGTTTTGCGCTGAAACGGTCTCCGTCCCGATACTTCGGAAGGTCGCCGACGACGAGCACTTCGCCGCCCGCACGCATGAACTTTTGAAGCAGCGCAACGGTGGACGAGCGCAAGGTGACATTCCCCGCGAGGAGAACTTTCGGGTAGACCGCGTTCCCGACCCGAAGCACCGTCCCCGCTTTCGTGCGGGAGACGCGCGCAAGGCGGGACATCATCTCTTCGTCCCCGAAGTCAAAGGCGACGCCATGCTCCGCAAGGAGATTGCTCACCTGCCAGTAGCGGGTCTCGAGGGCGAGATAGTCCCGATCTTTGGGAACAAAGCAGTTGTTGTATCCTTCCATCCGACCCATGCCCCACGCCGATTCGACGGGATGGATCCATAAAAGCTGCGCCGCGCGCTTGCCCTTTGCGAGAAAGACGTTAAGGCGGGCAAAATAGTCCTCGACCGCCCGATAATCCTTCCACCATACGCTTTGGTGGAGAATGCTGGCGGGGTAGTCTCGCTTGGCGATCCCGGACATGGTATACATGCTCAGGTGCGTACAGCGGTCATTCACGCCGAAAAAGGCATGCCAGTCGCCGATGCGCTTGTAGGTCGTGAAATCCGACTGCCAGCCGATGACGGCGTACATCTCCGAGAGCACGCCGCGCTTGCCGCACTGCCGCGCCACGGACGCCGCCATGAGCGGAACGGCGATATTCGTGCTGTCCGCCGTGAGATTGTCGACGCCGGGGATATCCATATATTCGTAAAACCGCATGGGACTGCCGCAGAGGGTCGTCATAGCGGAGAGATTGTCCTCATGCAGGATATGCCCCGTAAAGGCGACGCCGTGCGAGTCGCACCATGCCTTGTAAGGTTTTGCGTAATTTTCGAGAAAGAGGGACGTGAGCGTTTCCATATACCGCCACGCCGTACGGGAGAAGCTCTCCTTGCCGCGGAAAAACAGCTCGGGAAGATGCTCTTCGAGCCGTTCTCTCCACTTTTCGAAGTAAGCGGGAAAGAGCGCTTCGGTGTAGGGCGTGCGCCGCTCGGCGTCCGCGCCGATGTGGGCGAAGCCGTTGAACACCGCGCCGCGGTTGGGCTCGTCCGTAAAAACGCCGTCCACGACGCCGCCGATCCGCTCCCCCATCTTCTCGGCATATTTGTCGAGGGTGATGTGCAGAAAGGCGTCCGTCGCTTCCTTTTTCAGAGCGTCGAAATAGGAATAGCCGTTGTAGACGTCCTGCGCTTCCCTCTCGCGCACCGAAAAGACGGCAACGTTCCCCTCTTTTTCTCCGCCGTAGGGCGAAAAGCGCACCATGCGGTCGCCCTTGAACTCGACGGAAAACGCCGCAATGTCGCCCTCTTCGGGCGTCAGTTCTTGGGCGGAAACCACGCGTACGGTGAGATATTGCCCGCGGTGGGTTTTTTCCATCGTAACATATCCGCCCGCAACGCCGGACGGATAACGGTCTTCGTCGTAGAGCCGCGCGCACATGCCGTGCTTTTTCAGCTCGTCGGCGCAGATATTCATGAGTCTGAACCACTCTTCGGAGAGATACTCCGTAGAGAGTCCCGTGCGGGAATGGAGATAGGCGCCGCCAAAGCCCATTTCCGCCATAATGCCGATCTGCCGCTTCAACTCCTCTTCTTCAAGGGAGCCGTTCAGCGACCAAAACGGTTTTGCCCGCATTTGAGCGGGCGGGTTCCGAAAATATTTCATGGAAAAACCTCTTTTACCCGATGAGGGCGTCCTTGCGGACGCCCTGTATCGGGGGAAGTGCGGAAAGTTAGTTCCGCTGTTTACGAACTGTGATCACAACGACTGCTGCGCCGAGAAGGGTCACAAACGCGATGATCATGCCAGAGACGGAGATGACGGAGCCGCAGCCCTCATCCTCAGCGGGCTCATTGCCGTCGGGATTTTCGGGATTCGCGGGCTGGTCGCCGCCGGGCTGGTCGCCGCCGGGACCGGGCTCAACGGGCGTCTCGTCCTTCGCCCAGTGCGCGGTGAGGGTGACATCCTTCGTCACGGTGTACTTCGCATTTGCGTCGCCGACCTTGGTCGTTCCGTCGTACCAACCGTCGAACTTGTAGCCTTCTGCCGCCTTGGGAGCTGCGGGAAGGGTGATCTGT
>CANPYD010000040.1 GCA_947587775.1 uncultured Clostridia bacterium | reverse complement strand
GGAGGGGGCAAGACCTGCCCCCTTTGAAGGGGGCGGGTGGCGCGCGTAGCGCGTCAGGTGGGGGTTGCCTTGGCGCCCCTCTTAGGGGAGCTGGCGCGCTGCCCTTGCGCGACTGAGGGGTTTCCCAAAACCCTATCCCCCGCTTCGCGGGTACTTCCCCTAAGAGGGGAAGCAAGAGGTGGGACAGCGCGACAGCTCCCCCTCGAGGGGGAGCCGAGAGACGGGGGTGAGGGATATCATGTGGCGCGTAAGTAGTAAAACGGTGCGGAAAAGCATACAATAAGCACATATGAATCTGTTTCAGGCGATCCGCGGCGCGATCCCCGGGGAGATCTCCTCAGACCGCGTGCAGTACACCGTGCTCGACGGCAGGGGCGGATATTTCCAAAACGTCAGGCGGCTCCTCGAATTTACGCCCGAGCGCGTCGTTCTGGCGGGGAAGAAGGGCTCTCTTGCCGTAGAAGGGAAGGAGCTCTCCCTCGGCAAGTGCTTCCGCGGCGACGTCGTCGTGCGTGGGGATATCTCCAAGGTGGAACGGGGGGAGTGACATGCGCGCATATGAATTTTATCTCGAAGGACTTTCCGTCTATCGCGCCGTCGACCGCCTTTCAAAAGAGGGGATCGAGGTACTTTCCGCCCGCCGCACGCAAAAAAACGGGCTGATTCTCGCCGTAAACGCAAATGACCGCAAAAAAGCTTTTGCAATTTTGAACAGCTCGTGTTATAATATAAAAAAATCCCGCCCTGCGGGGACGATGAAGCTGCTTACTTCCTGCCTGCGGGCGGCGGGGATCTTTGCGGGTACCCTCGTTGCGCTGTGCGGCATTTTGTTCCTGCAAGGGAGAGTGCTGCGCGTCAGCGTCACGGGGAGCGGCGCCTATCTCGAACCCGAGATCAGGACGATCCTTGCCGAGGAAGGCGTGGGGCTGTTTTCGGACATGCCCGCTGGCGGCGCCGTGGCGGCGCGCATTCTCGCCCTTCCCCGCGTACATTTTTGTACGGTGAAAGGAGAGGGCGGCGTCCTCACCGTCTGCGTCGAGGTGGGCGAAGAGCTCTCCCCCCTCAAACGGGAGCCCCTTCTCTCGCCTGCGTCGGGCGTTGTGGAAGAGCTCGTCGTGCTCCGCGGCACGCCCCTCGTCAAACCCGGGGACAGTGTGGAGCGGGGGCAGACGCTCGTGGAGCCGTACGCGCTCGCGGGCGAGGACGAAAAGAAGCTCGAAAGCTCGGTCGTCGCCTTTGTGCGGATCGCATTCCCCGTCTCGGCGGAATACGAGCTCGGGGAAGAGGCGGCAAAGTTGCAGGCGGAACTCGACTTCGGGCAAATCGAAGGAATACATACGGCAAAAACGGAGAAGGGCTGGCGGGTCGAAGGAACGGGACACGCCGAGGCAAGCCTGAACTTCGGCTGAGGAGGAATTTTGGGTAAGATCGCAACAGTGGATACGGGAAACCTTTCGCGGCTCAGCGAGGTGCTCGGCGTCTTCGACGAAAACGTTACGGTCATCGCGCGGGAGCTCGGTCTCGTCTTTCATGTCGAAGGGACAAGCATCCGCTTCGAGGGGGACGAGGCGGACGTCGGCGCAGAGGTCATAAAGAGCCTGCTTGCGACGGTGGACGCGGGCGAGAGGATCGATAAAGGCAGTCTCATGTATTGCATCGGGCTGGCGCGGGAAGGACATGCCTCGGATATCGAAAGCGTCATGCAGGGCGTGATCGCGATCTCCTCACGCGGCAAACCCGTCAAGTGCAAGACGGTGGGGCAGAAGAATTACGCCGACGCCATCAAGAAGAATACGATCACCTTCGGCATAGGCCCCGCGGGAACGGGCAAGACCTATCTCGCCGTTTGTCTTGCGGTCGCCGCATTCAAGGGGAAGCAGGTCGAAAAGATCATCCTGACCCGTCCCGCCGTCGAAGCGGGCGAAAAATTGGGATTTCTGCCGGGGGATCTTCAGACCAAGGTCGATCCCTATCTGCGCCCCCTCTATGACGCATTGCAAGAGATGTTCGGGCTGGAAACTTACCAGAAACTCATGGAAAAGGGAGCGATCGAGGTCGCCCCGCTCGCCTATATGCGGGGGAGAACGCTCTCGAACGCCTTTGTCATTCTCGACGAGGCGCAGAACGCGACGCGGGAGCAGATGAAGATGTTTCTGACCCGTCTCGGGGAGGGCAGCAAGATGGTTGTCACGGGCGATCTCACGCAGACCGACCTTCCCGAGGGCAAGACGAGCGGGCTCAGACAGGCGGTGACGATCCTGAAAGGGGTCGAGGACATCGCCGTATGCCGCCTCACGGAAAAGGACGTCGTGCGGCATCCCCTTGTCATGAAGATCGTACGCGCCTACGAGGCGCAGGAGAATAAACGGAAGAGGGAGGAAAGACCATGACCCGCGATACCGATACGCGCTTCAAACGGAGAATGGCACTGAGCGCATTTGCCTATGTGCTGTGTTTTTTGGTTTTGCTGGCCGTCGTATTCGTCATGCTCGTCGTGAACGATCCGATGGCATGGAGGCAATATTTTATCGACCATATCTCCGAGGTGCTCCTCTTGACCGTGAGCATCTTCTTCCTCGTCGTCATCATCTTCTTCTATTTCTTCTTCGAGGACAGGGAGATGCTCCTCAGGACGCGGAACACTCTGCTCATCTTTTCCATGCTCATCACGAGTACGATCATATGCTATCTGTTCGGGAGATTCATCAATAACTACACCCGTCCCTTTGCGCTCTTCGCGCTTCTGACCCTCTTTTTGCTCAACAGAAGGCATGCGATCTTTCTGAACTTCATCTTCACTTTCCTGATCTTCGTCATCGACGTCTATACGAACGCATACGATACAAGCCAGCTCGTCGAAGAGGTCTATTCCACCCTCATGCTCGGGTTTGTCAGCGGTACACTCGCCGTCTTCTTTGCGGGGAGCGTCAAGACGCGTGCGGGACTCATCTTTACGGGCGTCATTCTCGCCCTTCCCACCAGTATCGTCGTCGCCCTGCTCAATCTCTCCGCGATCCAGTCGGACTGGGGGCTGTATCTCGCCAATATCGGGTACAGAATGATCGGCAGTATCATCTCCGCAGTGCTGGCGCTTGCGCTCATGCCCGTCTTCGAGGTCATTTTCAACCGCTTGACGCTCTTCCGCCTGAGAGAGCTCACGAGCACCAATGCACCGCTCCTCGCCCGTCTCAAAACGGACGCGCCCGGCACCTTCAACCACTCGCTCATCGTCGCGCAGCTCTCGGAGGCCTGCGCCGTTGCGATCGGGGAGAACGCCGAACTCGCCCGTGCCGCCGCCTACTATCACGACGTCGGCAAACTCAAACAGCCCGATTGCTTTACGGAGAACCAGACGGGGTACAATCTCCACAACGAGCTCACCCCCGAACTTTCCGCGGACATCATCCGCTCGCACGCCAAGGACGGCTACGATCTTCTGATGGCGAACCATCTGCCCAAGCAGATCGCCGACGTCGCACTCGAACACCACGGCACGCTGCCCATCAAATTCTTCTTTGAAAAGGCGCTCAGGATCTCGGGCGGGGACGCGAATATCCGCGATTATTCCTACTTCGGACCCACGCCGCAGACGAGGATCGCGGCGATCGTCATGATCGCGGACGGGGCAGAGGCGGCGACGCGCGCGCTTCCCGATCATTCCCCCGATAAGGTTGAAAGGACGGTGCGCAGCATCATCGAGGAGAGAATGGATCTCGGGCAGTTCGCGGAATGCGACATCACGATGCGGGATCTGACGATCATCAAACAGACGCTTGTGGACGCGCTTTCGAGCGTGCATCATCACCGTGTGGAGTACCCGTCCATCCGCTTCAACCGTGACAGGGAGTCCGTGCAGGAGGAGAAAGATGACGAAACTCATCATTGAGGGAGGGCTTCCCGCGGCGCAGCGGAAAAAGCTCGCAGAGGCGGTTGCCGAAGTCTTTGACGCGGACATGCCCCTCGTGTTGGAGCTCTCGATCGTCTCCGAAGAGGAGATCCGCGCCCTCAATGCGGAAAATCGCGGGGTGGACGCCGTGACCGACGTGCTTTCCTTCCCCGCTTCCGATTATCGGGCGGGAGAGCGCATCTGCGCCGCCGGACATGCCGATTGCGTGGAACCCGTGATGGGGATGCGGAAGGGCGAATGGGTGCAAAAGGGCGCAAGGCTGTATTTAGGGAGCGTCGCCGTCTGCAAAAAGCGGGCGGCGGAGCAGGCGGAAGAATACGGACATTCCTTCGCGCGGGAGATGGGGTATCTCATCGTTCACGGCGCGCTGCACTGCCTCGGCTACGACCATATGACGGAAGAAGACAAGCGCGTGATGCGTGCGCGCGAGGAAGAGATCATGAAAAAACTCGATTTGGGGAGAGAAGCATGAGGAGCGGAACGGTTGCCGTCATCGGCAGAGCGAACGCGGGGAAGAGCACCCTCGTCAACGTCATGGTGGGGGAGAAGGTCGCCATCGTCTCTCCCAAGCCGCAGACCACACGGGACAGGATCATGGGCGTCCTCACACGGGAGGAGTACCAGATCGTCTTTGTGGACACGCCCGGGATCTACCGGCACAGAAACGAACTCACCGACCGCATGATGCGGGCGACGGAGAATACTTCCAAAGAGGTGGACGTCATTCTGTTCGTCCACGACGGGCATGCGGGCGTCTCGGAGGAAGATCTCTCCCTCATGAAAAAATATGCCGCGCTCGGGCTTCCCATGCTCATCGCCTATACCAAGACGGACATCATGCCCAAGGAAAACATCCCGCGGGACGCGAAGATCCTCTATGAGGCGGGGATCGAGACGGACGTCATTCCCGTCTCCGCCAGAAAGGGGCGGAATATCGCGCTTCTGGAGCGGGAGATCGCGGCGCTTCTTCCCGAGGGGGACAAGCTGTTCCCCGACGACGTTGTATCGGACAGGAGCGAAAAATTCATGATCTCCGAGCTCATGCGCGAGAAGATCCTGCTCAAATACGAGAAGGAGATCCCGCACGGCGTCGCGGTCGTCGTCAATACCTTTGAAAAGAGAGAAAACGGCGCCTATGCGATCGATCTCGATATCGTCTGCGAAAAACGCAACCATAAGGCGATTTTGATCGGAAAGCAGGGGAAAGCCCTCAAAGAGGTTGCTTCCTTTGCACGGCAGGATATGGAGAAATTTCTCGGCGCAAAGGTATTTTTGACGGTCTACGTCAAGGTCCGCGAGGACTGGCGCGACAGAGCGGGTCTGCTGAAAGAATTGGGATACGGAGAGACGGAGTAGTTTCGCTCGATAGTTTCGTTCATTTCTTTGCTCGCCCCGCTTGCTCCGCACAAGGCCTACCCCCTCTGGGGTGGAGCAACGCGTCCTGCCAAGGATTGACAATCCTTGGCGCGTTGCGACATGAGTGAGCGCATCAGAGGCGCGAACGGTGACCGAGGGCAGGACGCTACCTGCCCGAGACGGCTCCGCCGTAGGCGGTGGTGGTGGGATTTCGCGGGGCATCGAAAAGAAATGAACGAGCGAACCTTCCCTGTGCATCAATCAGGTCACTCCGAAAATCGCTTTGCAATTACAATAAGTCGAAGGGGTTCGACAAATTGAGTGGAGCGGCGCAATTCTGCTCAACAGTGCGGTGCACTGTGAGCTGCGCCGCGACAGGAGCGCTGGCAGCGCGACGTGCTTTGCGGCGGTCCCTGCCGCCCAAAGCGCTTAGGCGGGGAAACCCCGCCACGCGCAGTGATTGGGAAGCGTGCCACCTCAGTCACCTGCGGTGACAGCTCCTCCTTGGGAGGAGCCATAAAGACCCCGCCACGCGCCGTGATTGGGAATGAAGGGCACCTTGGCTCCCCTACAAGGGGAAGCAAGGGTCGGACAAGGGCAGCAAGAGAGCGCGGGCGCATAAAGTTTTCTTTCGGACGCATACTTCTTTCGGAGGTGCGTATGAAGGAAGGAAGACCCGCGAGCGAGATCGCATGGGAACTGTTCGAAAAAACAGGAAACCTGAGTTATTACATGCTCTATAAAAAACTCAAATGAGAAGTGCTGTATGGAATTCAAGACGGACGCACTCGTCATAAGGAGCGCGGACTACGGCGAAAACGATAAGATCGTGACCCTTCTCACGGCGGACAGAGGAAAGATCGCCGCCGCCATGAAGGGCGTCAAAAAGGCGGGCGCAAAGCTGAGATTCGCGTCCCAGCCTTTTTGTTTTGCGGAGTATGTGATTGCCTCCCGTGGCGGGAGGAATACCGTGACGGGCGCAAGCCTGCACGACGGCTTTTTTGCCCTTCGCGAAGATATTACATCCCTCTATGCCGCCGCCGTCGTCGCCGAAGCCTGCGATACCCTGCTCTACGAGGGCATGGCGGGGGAAAAGCTCCTCGTGGAGGCGGTGCGGTGCCTTGGGAATCTCTGCGAAAACGGGGGCGCTCAGACCCTTCTCTCCTTTCTGCTCTCCGCACTGTCCCTTGCGGGATATCCGCTCTCCGCGGGGAATTGCCCCGTGTGCGGCGGAACCCCGCGGGGGAGAATGTCCTTCGATATGGCGGGGGGCGTCTTTTGCTGTAAGAGCTGTTTTGACGGCGTTCCCGCGAGCGAAGCGACTTACCGTTCCATCCGCGCCGCATGCGGAGAGGGCGAGGGGAGCGGGGACGGAAATCTCCGCGCACTCCGCCTCATCGGGGCGTATTTCCGCGAAAAAACGGACGCGGAACTGCGGTCTCTCGCGCAGTATCTTGCCGTGCTCGGCGGATCGGTCTGATTTTTTGCTTGACGGAGAGATTTTTTCAGATTATAATAGAGAAAAAGAATCGGAGTAGTACAGGTATGGAAAACGAAGAGAAGAGAGAGGGCATCACGATCGGCGAAGTCTTTCGCATCATAAAGAAGCATATCTGGTTCGTGCTCGGCGCGACCCTTCTTTTCGCTGCCGCTGCCGTGCTTCTCATCGAATTTATCATCAATCCCATGATCGCTACATATTCGATGGATTTCCATTATGTATTCCCCCGGCAGGACAGCGGGTCCTATCCCGACGGCACGCCTTTTTTCTTTCAGGAGATCGTCACGCCCGACGCTCTGAAGGACGCCCGCGAGACGAACCGCGATTTTGAGGGGATCGACGTCGAAACCATGAGCCGCCGCGGCGGGATCGCCATTGAAGCGGAGACCTTCTCCGTTCAGGAAGTGGAAGAATACACGGGGCGGTACACCGTGACGGTGGACGCTTCCTATTTCGACAATGAAGGCCAGGCGGAGTCGTTCATCCGCGCCGTTGCCGAGGTCCCCGTGCGGAAGATGAAGGAGATCGCGAAGGGACTCTCCTACACCGTCGCCGAGAGCACCTTCAACAGCGCTCCCTTCGAAGAGCGCCTGCGCCTTCTTGCGGATCTGAAGGAGTCTCTCCTTTTGGTATGCGGCCAGTGGATCTCCTGTTACAGCGAAAACTACAATGTGCGGATCACGGAGAGTGACGGCAAGGTATCCGCCCGCCGTCTCAGAGATTACCGCGACAACGTCGTCGTGCTCTACGGCGAAAGCGTGCAGCGGGAATTGAAGAATGAGCTCGAATTCGGCGGATATTATTTCGGGGATCTCGAGGCGTACAAAGAACAGCTCAGAAAAGAGTATGAGAGAAACAAAAAAGAGATAGGTGCGATCGATCCGTCGAGCGACCGCTGGACGGAACTCAACACGAGAAATATTCAGATCGACGAATGGATCAATGCTTCGGGGACGGAGGGCAGGGAGCCCACGCTCACAGAGGAGAACATCGCGGCATATGCCGCCCGTCTTTCGGCGGAATTCCAAAAGCTCAACCAACAGGCGGAAGTGCTGGCGGGCGTGACTGCCGCGATCTACCAAAACGGCACATTTGCACGCTTCTATTCGGAAAAGGTCACTTCGAGCGGGGGCATCGGGCTTCTCCTCGGGGCGGTTTGCAGTCTGGTTCTCGCCTTCCTCGTCGCCGGCTGCCTCGGCTACGCGCTCGAGATGCGCGCACGGAAGAAGGCCGCTCTGCAAGAGGAAACCGCGGACGGCGGGGATGAGACGGAGAACGGCGGGTCCCTTGACTCCGAAGATCCCGAAACTATTTCCGAAGACGTCAACGAAGAGGAATAAGGCATGGAGGCCTTTGTCTATATCCTGTCCTGTGCGGACGGCACGCTGTATACGGGGTATACCGTCGATCTCGCGCGCCGTATCGCGGCGCATAATGCGGGCAGGGGAGCAAAGTACACGCGCGGGCGTCTGCCCGTGCGCCTTGTCTTTTCGGAGAAGTTCCGAACGCCGAATGAGGCGATGCGGCGGGAGGCTCAGATCAAAAAACTTTCGAGGGCGGAAAAACTCGCCCTGATCGGAGGGGCGCCGTGACGATTTTTGCGGCTCTGCGGTTCACCGAAGACCCGAATCTCAGAGACCGCGTCTATTGGTACATTTCGCCCATTCCCGTGGAGGAGGGTGAGCGCGTTTTCGCGCCCGTGGGACCGCACGACAGACTGCAATGTGCACGTGTCGAGCGGGTCTCCCGCGGAAATGAAGAGCCCTACCCCGCCGCGCTGTGCAAACGGATCGCCGCAAAGTACGGCGCACGGGAGATCGTACAGGGCTGTTTCGAACTGGGCGGCGTGCGCTATGACGACAGGCACTATACCCGCTTCGGGCACATCCTCATCGCGCAGGAGCTTGTGGATATCACCGCACTGCCCTTCCCCGTGACCGTGATCGCGGAAGAGGAGCATTGCCTCGAAAAGATCGCCGCGGCGAAGGAATGCGTC
>CANPYD010000039.1 GCA_947587775.1 uncultured Clostridia bacterium | reverse complement strand
GGGGTGGAATCGAACCGCCGACATAAGGATTTTCAGTCCTCCGCTCTACCAACTGAGCTACCAAGCCGTATAGAAGCCTCATTCCTCCGAATGAGGCTTCCCATAATTTTGGCGACCCAGAACGGGCTCGAACCGTCGACCTCCAGCGTGACAGGCTGGCGCTCTAACCAACTGAGCTACTGGGCCAAATATGATTACGAAAGGCGCCGACGATTGGTGGGCCTTCACGGATTCGAACCGCGGACCGATCGGTTATGAGCCGACTGCTCTAACCACTGCGCTAAAGGCCCACGAGAACGCCGCTACATCGCAATGCTTGATTATCATAGTATAAACGGCGACAAAAGTCAAGTGTTTTTTTGCCCTAATTTCGAATTTACGAAAACTTTTTTTCGACAATTTCTTTTTACTTCGGAAAAGTTTCGGCAAAATCCCCTCTCGCGGCTCTGTTATAATCTTTCCGAGATCAAATTTTGCGGGAGGAATTCTTTTTATGAACATGGCGAGCTGCCGCAGCGGGGAAGCCCTCTACATCTATCTCTCCGGCGAGATCGACGAACATTCCGTAAAAGACATCCGCGAAGAGGCGGACAAGCTCATCGACGACAATGCGGGTCTCTCCCGCGCCGTATTCAATCTTGCGGGCGTCCGTTTTATGGACTCGACGGGGATCGGCTTTCTCATCGGCAGATATCGCAGGCTCAAGCGTTACGGCATGGGAATGTATCTCGAGGGCGCCGACACGGGGACGGACAAACTCCTCTCCCTCTCGGGCGTCTACACGATCATGCCCAAGACACAGGAGACACTATGAACGAAATGCGTTTGAAATTTTTATCCCGTTCCGAAAACGAGGTATTCGCGCGCAATGCGGTCGCCGCCTTTTTGCTGCCGCTCAATCCCACGCTCGACGAGCTGTCCGATGTGAAAACCGCCGTTTCGGAGGCGGTGACGAACAGCATCGTACACGGATACCGCGGCACGGAAGGCTGGATCGAGCTCACCTGCCGCAGCGACGAAAAAAGTCTACATATCGAAATTTCCGACAGCGGCAAGGGGATCGAGGACGTCGGGAAGGCGCTCGAGCCCTTCTTTACGACGCTGGAGGACGAGGAGCGTTCGGGCATGGGATTCACGATCATGCAGACATTTATGGATGACTTTTCCGTAAGCTCGGTTTCGGGGAAGGGGACAAAGGTGACAATGAGGAAGGACTTTGCCTCCGGGGCGAGCAATGCTGGGTGAAGCGGAGACATTGGAACTCATCAGAAGCGCAAAACAGGGGTCGAACGACGCGAAAGAGGCGCTTCTCATCCACAATACTTCTCTCTTGAAGAGCATTGTAAAGCGGTATTTGGGGAAAGGCGTCGAGTACGACGACCTGTATTCTCTCGCATGTATGGGACTTCTGAAGGCGATCTCAGGCTTTGACGAGAAGTTTCAGGTGCGCTTCTCCACCTATGCGGTACCGATGATCGCAGGCGAGATCAAACGCTTTTTAAGGGACGACGGAAGCGTAAAAGTTTCGCGTGCGCTCAAAAAATCCGCACGGGAACTCAATAAATATATCGAGCACTACACAGCGGAGCACGGCTGCCAGCCGACCGTCAAGGAGCTCGCCGCCGCCTTCAATATGGAAGAGGGAGAAGTCGTGTTCACGCTCGGCTCGGGGCGCATGCCCGTCTCCATCTATGAGCAGAGCGATTATAAGGACGAAAGAGCGGGTACGCTCGAAGACAGGCTCCCCGCAAAGGAGAACCCCGAGGACATGCTCGACAGGATGATTCTGAAAGAGGCGATCGAAAAACTGCCCGAGCGGGAGAAGAAGATCGTCGTTTTGCGGTATTTCAGGGACATGACCCAGAGCGAAGTTGCAAAGGCGATCGGCGTGAGCCAGGTGCAGATTTCGCGCATCGAGAGCCGCATCATTTCCCGTTTTAAGCACGATCTGACGGGCTGACACGGGGGCATGTCCGCGATCCCCCCTCTCATTCTCTCGGCGCCCTCTCTCGGCACCCCTTTCGTACGCGTCCGCCCCTTGGCTCCCCTTGTAGGGGAGCTGTCACCGCCACTCCGTCTCTTGGCTCCCCTTGTAGGGGAGCTGTCACCGCAGGTGACTGAGGGGTTTCAAAAAACCCTATCCCCCGCTGCGCGGGTACTTCCCCTAAGAGGGGAAGCAAGAGGACTTCCCGAAAATTCCCCCTAAGGAAGGCAACAAAAATAAGGTTACAATTCTCTGAGCGCCCGCCGACAATTGTCGGCGGGCGCTCAGAGAATCAATTATCGATCATGCTCGTATCAAACAATTCGCCGATCTCCACGCCTAAGACTTTCCCTTTTGTAGTTTTTCTTGACATAGAACATTTACCATGATATACTGATGAAAATTAAAGTTGCCATGTCATAAAACAAAATGGAGAAACGGGAATGGAAACCAAAGAAATGCAAGCGGTGATCTCATGTAAAATGCGCAGAGGCATGAAAATTGCCTTTATCGTCTATGAGGCGTTTATCCTTATTATGGGCATTTTGGGGTTCGTAGTTGATATCGATCAGGGGAAAGTAGTTCGTCCTTTCTTCTATTATGACGAATTTGAATTTTTTCACTTGAATTGGTGGTTCTTCTTGCCTATCAAAGATTATGGGAATAGTTCACAGAATTGGGGTCGGAACGATTTCTATGCGGAAAATTTATTTCTTGTGATATTTATGGTTCTTTCCCTTATGGCGATCCCTGCGGTTGCTCTCCTGATCGCAAATCGTAGAAGAAAGTTGACTTCACTTACGGCGAATGAAAAAGAAATCGTCGGCTCCTATACTTCCTTTATCCCGATTTCAAAACTTTCTTTGAAGATGCCGATCGATAAAATCGACAACATTACCGTTGCCGACAATAAACTTTATTGGTTCACGGGTAAGAAGATCCGCATCAGAGTTACATCAAACGTCATTAAAATCCCCTATGTCGTCAATGCCGATGAGATCGTTGCGTTCCTCTCCGAGATGATCGAAAAGGCAAAAGAGCACAGAGGGAGCGCCGAAAAGCAAGTAGAGCAGCCGCAAAGAATTGATGGCGTCGATATTTTGAAAAGAATTGCCGAGTTGCGGGATTCGGGGATCATCACCGAAGAAGAATTTGAGCAAAAGAAAAAAGAAATTCTCGGAAAGATGTAAAAATATTTGAAATGGGACGGCACTGAGCGCCGTCCCATTTTTTGAAGATTCAGAATGACGCAGTATAAGCCTTCCCCCTTCGGGGGGGGGAAGGTGGCACGGCGTAAGCCGTGACGGATGGGGGGGAATCAAGTGGGCATCATCCCCCCACCACCGCCTGCGGCGGAGCCTCCCCCCCCAAGGGGGAGGCCTTCATATCGCAGAAACGCCCCGCCGATCGTTCGGCGGGGCGTTCAATCACGTCATTCAATCACATCATTTTTCGGAGTCCGACGGCGCGGGATCGGCAGAATCGCCCTCGGAGCCGTCTGTATCGCCGGGCTCGGGGGTCGGGCCGTCGTCCTTCTTGTTGCGTTTGATCCCCTTCGCGAGGAAGAACGCCATCACGCATTCACCTGCAAGAAGTACAAGGCATACGGGGAAGACGCCCCACCAGATCCACGAGCGGTTATAGATGAACCCGCCCGAAGTGAGCGAGCGCGTCCCGCCCGCCGCCTGTTCGGTATCGACGAGCGTATAGAGCACATCGTGGCTCACCTTTTGTGCGAGGGTGACAAAGACGGGATCGTCCGCCATGTCACCGTTATTAAAGAGATCCTGCCCGGGGACGGTGACATTGTTGAGCCAGATATCATTGCCCGCCCAAATACCTCTGTATACGGGCATATAATCGCCGTGCCCCGTATCCAGCCAATCGGTGACGAGCGTCCCGCGGAAGCCCCATTCGTTGCGCAGAATATCCGTGCAGAGCCCGCGGCTGCCGCCCGACCAGACCGCGCCGAGGCGGTTCATGCTCGTCATGAGGGCGTTTTCGCCGCCCTCTTTGACGGCGATCTCAAAGGGTTTGAGGTAGATCTCGCGCAGCGTCTGTTCGGTGAGGAAGGTATAGAGCCCCTCGCGCAGCGTCTCCGTATCGTTGGCGACAAAGTGTTTGAGATAGCAGTAGAGTCCCTTTTCCTTTGCCCCGCGGATGGTTTCCGCCGCCATTCTGCCCGAGAGCAAGCCGTCTTCCGAATAATACTCCCCGTTTCTGCCGCCGTAGGGATTGCGGTGAATGTTGGCGGCGGGGCCGTACCAGCCGCGGATCCCGGCGTTTGCGTCCTGTGCTTCCTGTCCCACACTCTCGCCGAGCGCATGGGCAAGCCCGGGATTGAAGGTCTGGGCGAGCATCGTCGCGCTGGGGTAGGGAATGAAGGCACAGGAATTGTTGCTCGTCACGCGGGTATTGAGGCCGAGAGGCCCGTCCAAATCGGCGAATTGCGGCTTTTTGACGCTCTCGATCGCCACCGTCTTGAAGAAGCCGTCACGGATGAGCTGGAACATCTCATTCTTTTTGATCTGTTTGAGAAGGGCATCCCACGTTTCGTCGTCGTATCCCTCCGTATCCATCATGTCGTCGAGATCAAGCGCGGCGGAAGCGCCCGTTTCGGGCATCTGCACGTCGCCGTAACCCGTCCGCGCGAGCTGTTCCTTGGAAGGGACTTCCGTCGTCGCGACCGTATATCCTTCCGCGCTCCTCTCACGGATGATCTTTTTGGGGAAGGTGCCCGCAAAATCCGCGCGGGAAAGATAGGTTACGGGCGTCGTCTCGTGGCTCCCGTCGATGGGATAGCCGTCCACGGTATCCTCCCCCGTAAAGCGGTTTTCCACGATCTTCCCCGTTGTCTCATCGGTATCGTAGAGGATGTCCTCGGCGAGGTTACATGCGATCTCGGCGCTTTCTCCCCCACCCATGTCCGCAAGGTCGTGCGAGTTTTTCATAAGTTTGAGGAAATAGTCGCCCGCGTCGAGCTCGTATCCCGTGTGCTCGTTGTGATTCTCGTCGTGATTCTTGTCGTAGCAGTCGTAGGAAGCCATCGACTGCACGGAGAGGCTGAGCTCCACCGTGTCCTCGCCCTGCGGAGCGATGAGGTTCGTCTTCTTGAAATCGCCCAGCACGACGTACGCCTTTTCCACTTCGCCCTTGATATAGGGAGCGGTGTAATAGAGCTGTACGACGTCCTTCGCGGCATAATTTCCCGTATTTTTCACGCGAACGGTCACGGTAATGACGTCGTTTGCATGCAATGCGATGGGCTGTACCGCGGGTTCGCCGTTTACGAGGAGCTTGTCGACCGTCCATGTGAAATTCGTATAGGAGAGCCCATACCCGAAGGGATACTGCACCGTTGCGTCATAGTTGAGATATCCCTCTTGCGCCGCCGTCTCATACCAGCGGTAGCCGACGTAGATGCCCTCATAGTAGTCAATATATGCGTCGTAATAATTGCGCGTATAATTATCTGTGGAATCGAGATTGATATACTTCGTCGAGCCGCCGTAGCCCGCATTGACGGAAGAGGGCGCCGTTGAGATATCATAGGCATAGATATCCGCCGTCCTGCCCGAGGGGGTGACGGGGTTGCCGTCCTTATCTTTACCGCGGAGGAGGTCGATGACGGAGCGGACGCCCGTCCTGCCCGTGAGCCCCACGAGAAGCGCCGCGTCGATCCCCTCTTCGTTCAAAAAGCCGACTTCCATCGTATTGCTCGTATTGAGGAGTACGATCACCTTCTCGCAGCATTCCTTTGCGACGGCGATCATCTGCTCTTCCTCGGTGGAAAGCTGCAGATAGCGGCGGCTGTCGTCCACGAGCGTCTTATCGGAACCGTTGACCTGCTCCTGCTTGGTTTGGTTCATGCGCAAGTCCGCCGCCTCGCCGCCCGTACGCCCGATAACGACGAGCGCAACGGACGAAAACGCCCTTGCCTCGCTCTTGACCGCGTCCGTATAATACCCGGCGCCCGGTTCGTGGAGGAAGAACTTCTTGGGCGTTGCGGGATTGTATGCGTCGGGCACTTCGACGTCCCCGCGGTACTCGTCGAGAGACAGCCCCCACTGCTCGACGGGAGAAGAGTAGAAATTCTCGTAGAGCTTATAGAGGGTCTCGTTATATTCGATACCCGCCTCTTTGAGCGCAGGGAAGAGCTTGATCTTTTCGAGTGAAGTGTTGGAAAAGCCCGAGCCGAACGCGCTCGTCATCCAGTCGTAAGCCGCCCAGCCAAACACGTTGACCTTTTTGATCTCCGCGTCGGAAAGGGGCAGCGTACCGTTCTCGTTTTTGAGGAGCACCGTCCCCTCTTCCACGATGTCCTCGGTGAGCTGCGAGCCGTTTGATAGCGTCTCTTCGGAAATCGTCGCGTCGCCGACGCCGTACAGCCAAAGGCTTATGGTATCAGAAAAGATCGCACTCGCCGCGATGAGCGCCGCAATCAGGATCGCGACAAGCGCCATGAAGGGCGTATAGATCGCGATCAGAAACTTCGTTGACCGTTTCTTCATCCTCATCCTCCTTATGATACAACGGAGATCTCCGTTTTATCCAACATACCGTTCCAGACGGACGGAAAGATAAGCCGCTACAGCGAGCTTTACGGCGTCCGGCAGGAGATACGGGACGACGCAGAGCATGAGCGCCGCACCCACTCCCATGGGATCCGCCGCCCCGCGGTTATAGACCGTGAGGAACCATACCGTGCCGAAAAAATAACAGACCGCAAGTCCCGCGATCATTGCAACGTAAAACATTCCCGTACGCGCCCATTTGCCCCTGACGGGAAGGCGCCCCGCAAGCGCGGGCAAGAGCGCCGCGAAAAGAAATCCCAAAATGTAGCCGCCCGTCGCGCCCATGAGCGCAGGCACGCCCGCCTTGAAACCCGCAAAAACGGGGATCCCAACGAGTCCCATCAGGATATAGACGGCAACCGCCGCCATGCCGCGCCTGAGCCCGAGCAGTGCCCCCACCGCCGCGACCGAAAAGGTCTGCAATGTAAAGGGAACCTCCCCGATGGGCAGGGAGATCCATGCGCAGACGGTGATGAGGGCAACGCCGAGGGCAACTGTGGAAAGCTCCCTCGCCGCGGCCGAGGCCGCATTCTTCTGCGAACTCTTCATAGATACTTTTACAGATACTTTTTGAGATCGGAGCGGTCGGTTTGCTCCCACGGGTAGCTGTCTCTGCCGAAGTGCCCGTAGGACGCCGTTTCCGCATAGATGGGACGGCGCAGCCCGAGTTTTGCGATGATTGCAGCGGGACGGAGATCGAATTCCTTCTTCACGATTTCGGCGATCTCATCGTCGGGAAGTTTCCCCGTGCCGAAGGTATCGACAAATACCGAAACGGGACGGGCGACCCCGATCGCATAGGCAACTTGCAGTTCCATCTCATCCGCAAGCCCCGCCGCGACGACGTTTTTGCAGATGTACCGCGCCATATAGGCGGCGCTCCTGTCCACCTTGGTGGGATCCTTTCCCGAGAACGCCCCGCCCCCGTGCGGCGCCCTGCCGCCGTATGTGTCGACGACGATCTTCCTGCCCGTAAGTCCCGAATCCCCCTCGGGACCGCCGATCTCGAAGCGGCCCGTCGGATTGATGAAGTACTTGGTGTTCTCATCGAGAAGATCAGCGGGAATGACGGCCTCCACGACCAGCTTTTTCATGTCAGAATAGATCTGCTCCTGCGAAACCTTGGTATTGTGCTGTGCGGAGATGACTACCGTGTCCACGCGGACGGGAGTCTTGCCGTCGTATTCGACGGTGACCTGCGTCTTGCCGTCGGGACGGAGATAATCAACGGCCTGCGTTTTCCGCACCTGTGCAAGGCGGAAAGCGAGCTTATGGGCGAGCACGATGGGAAGGGGCATGAGCTCCTCCGTCTCGCGGCAGGCATAGCCGAACATCATGCCCTGATCGCCTGCGCCGAGGGAGTCCTCTTCCTCCCCGCCCGCCTTTTTCTCGCGGGAAGCGTCCACGCCGAGTGCGATATCGGGCGACTGCCCGTGAATGAGCGTGAGGATCTTGCACTTGTCATACGCAAAATCCCCCGCATAGTAACCGATGCGCTGAATGACGGAGCGGGCGATTTGTTCGTAATCCACGCTCGCCCGCGTCGTGACTTCGCCCGCGATCATCAGGGTGTTGTAGGCGGCACAGCATTCCACCGCCGCGCGGGTGTTCGGATCCTGCTTCAAGAGCTCGTCCAAAATGGCGTCGGAGATGTTGTCGCACACCTTGTCGGGATGCCCTTCCGTGACGCTCTCACTCGTAAAAAATCTTCTCATATGCGTTTCCTCACTTTCGTTCCCTATTATTATAAAAAGTATGTGCGGAAATGTCAACCAAAATCAAAAATCTTTCTTGAGGAATGCTCTCGGCATTGTCCCAAGCCTTCCCCCTTCGGGGGGGAAGGTGGCACGGCTGCCCTTGATCGACTGAGGGGTTTCTCGCTGCCCCTTTAGGGGAAGTGGCGAACAAAGTGAGCCAAAGGGGTTTTGGAAACCCTATCCCCCGCTTCGCGGGTACTTCCCCTAAAAGGGGAAGCAAGAGGAGCGATGTGGACGACCGCCCCCTGTCATTTCGAGCAAGGCGCCCACGGCGAGTAGCCGCGGGCGCCGCCGTCGAGAAATCTCGGCAAGGGAAGCGGTAGAGATGTCTCGACAAGCTCGACATGACGAGATAAAGCCTTCCCCCTTCGGGGGGGGAAGGTGGCACGGCGCAAGCCGTGACGAATGGGGGGGAATGCGGTAAACATCATCCCCCCCCACCACCGCTTTCAGCGGAGCCGTCTCATGCGGGTAGAGACCCGCATTCGGTCACCGTTCGCGCGAGATAATGCGCTACTTCGTCGCTGAC
>CANPYD010000038.1 GCA_947587775.1 uncultured Clostridia bacterium | reverse complement strand
TGCCGCCCAAGGTAAGGGGGTGGGGCGAGTTCCTGAATTACTGCGCGAAGCAAAACCACGCTTTTGCGGCAGCGCACCCAATTTGCCGAACCCCTTCGGCTTACTGTCCTGTGAAACAGAACAGGGACGGCCGAATTTTTTTACAAGGCAAAAAACTTAACCCCTCGTTGAATTTGTTTTTAAGCACGCGACCCAAAGGCGCGGACGAAAAAACAAATTCAACGAAATTTCACTTGAGTTTTACAATCGTAACGCCGCTTTCGCCCTCGCCGTATTTGCCGAGGCGGAAACTCTCCACCCGCGCATGTTTTTTGAGCATACCATGTACGGCTGCGCGCAATTTCCCCGTACCCATGCCGTGGACGATCCGCACCTCGGACATGTTCGCAAGCACCGCTTTGTCGAGGAAATTTTCCGCCTCGAGAAGCGCTTCCGCCGCCGTCATGCCGATCAGATTGCACTCGCGGGGAAGCGATACCGTCTCCGCAAGGTTCTTCACGACCTGCACGCCCCCCTTCTTTTCCTGTTTTTTGGAGGGATAGAAGAGGTCGGAGATCTTGCTCTTCACGCGGAGAGACCCGACCTGCACTTCCGCCGTGTTCTTCTCTTTCCGACAGGAAAGTACGACCCCCTCTGCGGACATGGTGCCCACAAAAACCGTCTCACCGACCTTGACGTCCTCTCCGACGGGGGTCAGGCGCACGGGCTCGTCCTCTTCTTTCTCCTCGATCTGCATTTTATTTTTGAGTGTGCGGGCGCGGATGAGATCGCTCTCCGTGACGCTCTCCTTTTTGAAGATCTCCTCGATCTCGCCGAGGAGCTCCTCCGCATGCGCCGTGCGCTCCCGCACGATGCGCCTCGCCTCGGCTTTGGACGAAAACAGGAACTTTTCGCGCTCTTTCCGGAACTTTTCTTCCTCTTTTTCGAGCGCCGCAAGGCGGCTGTTCCACTCCTTTTTGATCTGCTCGCTCTCTTCGCGAAGGCGCTCGGAAGCGACCCTGCTCTCCTCGGCGGCGCGGAGCGTCCTCTCGAAGGAGCGGGCTCCCTCGGAAAGATACCCCCGCGCTTCCTCCACCGTCTCCTTGGGAAAGCCCAGCCGTGTACAGATCGCAAGCGCGTTGGAAGAGCCGGGCGCGCCGATCTTCAGGCGGTAGAGAGGGCGGAAATCGCCCGCGTCGAACTCCATGCAGCCGTTCTGCATGCGCGGGTGCTCATACGCGAATTCTTTGAGGGCGGTGTAATGGGTCGTGACGATGCCGCGGCAGCCCTTTCTCTCGAGGGCAGAGAGCACGGCACGGGCGAGTGCCTGACCCTCCTCGGGATCGGTCCCCCCGCCCGGTTCATCGATGAGAACGAGGCTGTTTTGCCCCGCCTCGGCGAGGATCTCCTTGAGATTGAGGATATGGGAAGAGAAGGTGGAGAGATTTTCTTCGATGGACTGACTGTCGCCGATGTCGCAGTAGACGCCCGAAAAGACGGCGAGCCGCGTTCCCTCGGCGGCGGGCACAAAGATCCCGCAGGCCGCCATGAGGCAAAAGAGCCCGCACATCTTGAGCGTCACCGTCTTCCCGCCCGTGTTCGCGCCGCTGATGAGGAGGAAATCATACCCCTCACCCAGCCCGACCGAGACGGGGACCGCGGTCCTCTTCTCGAGAAGCGGATGCCTTCCTTTTCTGATATCGAGAATCCCCTTCCCGTTCAGGATGGGGCGGGTGCACTTGTTTTTGTAGCCGTATTCGGCGCGGGCGTAGTACCCGTCCGCCTCCGCGAGGACGGCGAGATCGGTCTCCAACCGCCCGCGGATGCGTCCCACCGCCCGTGAGAGCTCCTTTAAGATCCGCTCCGTCTCCTCTTTTTCGTCCAGAACGAGGTCGCGGAGCTCGTTATTCATTTCGAGCACTTCCTCGGGCTCGATGAAGACCGTCGCCCCGCTCGCCGAGCGGTCGTGCACGAATCCGCGGATGCTGCGCTTGTACTCCGCCTTGACGGGAATGACGAATCGATCCCCGCGGACGGTCACGACGTCGTCCTGCAAGAATTTTCTCTCTTCCCCGCTGAGGTATGCCGAAAGCCTTGCGCGGATCCTCTCGCCGAGGAGCCTGATCTCCCTGCGGACAGTATAGAGCTTTTCGCTCGCGGTATCCGCGATCTCGCTCTCCGAAATGATCTTTTTGCCGATGTCCTCTTCGAGCGCTTCATCGAACAGCAGGCGGTCGGTGAGTGCCTTCATGCCCTCGACGCGCCCGTCCGAAAAGGCGTGCACGCCGCGGTAGCACACGCGCGCCGCACACAGAAGCCTTGCAACGTTGATGAGCTCGCCGCAGGAGAGGACGGAGCCCTTCTCCGCACGCTCCAAAGCGTCCCCCACGGGTTCGAACGAGGGGATCCGCCCGACGCCGAGCTCGAAGAGCAGAAGGCTCGCTTCCGCCGTCATGGACAGCAGGCGGTTGGCCTCCGCAAGCTCCGTTGCGGGCGTGAGAGAGAGGATCGCCGCACGGGAACCCTCGAGCGAGGCATGTTCCGCCACCGCCGAAAGGATCTTATCGAGTTCCAGCCTCTGTTGATGTCTGTTCATAAAATACTCCTTGCGCCGTGCCCGCGCGTGGGCGTGCCGTCGACCCTGACGGAGCGGTCGTAGAGCGCATTTGCCCCACCCATGCCCGCAAGGGGAGCGCAATTATAGACTTCGAAGCGGCAATTTCCGAGGCGATACCGCCTGAGCGGGAACTTCCTTCCCTCCTCATCCGAAAGGGTATAGACGGCGCGCCTGTCGCAGTCTGTACAGCTCTTTTCAAAGGGACAGTAGCAAAGATCCATCACCTTGACCGCCCCGTCCGAAAGGACGAACGCCCCCTCCGTGTTCAGCCGCTCCTGTTCGGTGCGGGAAATTTCTTTGGAGAGCGCAAAACAGGCCGCTACCGCCGAGACGCCCGCGACCGCGTAACGGTTGGTGAGATTGAACCCCGTGCCCGCAAACAGCTTGATGCCGTATTTTTTCGCAAGCGCAATGCCGTAGTAGCCCTCGCAGTAGATCCCCTCGAATCGGGTAAGATGGGGCGCAAGCAACGCCTCGTCCTCCGCCGTAAAGAGGGGCGGAAGATACAGATAGACCCCTTTTCCGCCCATGGGAAGGGACGCATAGTCCCGCGGTTTACAGATGAAAATGTCCGCGTCCTGCTTCTCTTCCGCGATGACCGCGGTAAGCGTTGTCCCTGCGGGGGGAAGAATGGGCGGGATAAATGTCTGCGGCGCAAGATGCCGTTTGGGATCCGAAAATTCGGCAAACGCGGCGTAAAATTCTCTTCTGAGGGCATTGAGCGCCGACTTTGGCAGAAACACGCCGTCCGTTTCGACTTGTACGATCGGGGAAAGGGGCAGGTCGCCCGTCTTTCGGAAGCACTCCGCGATCTGCGCTTCACCGAGCGGGGCGCTTCGGGCGGGCTGAAGAATGTCACCGCCCTCGAATCCAAACTCCCCGCAGGAGATGCGCGCCCGTTCCCCCGCAAGAAAGCGTGCAGAGACAGCGATCTCCCGCCGTTTTTCGCCCGAGAGAACGCGCTCTGAGGAAGCGGCGTCCGTCGTCACGCAAACGACATCCCCCGCCGCAACTTTGGCGTTCGCATTGAGATAAAACCCGTTCGCGGCGGTCTCCGAAGAGATCGCGCCCGCGACCTCTTTGCCCGCTCTTAAAATCTTGAACCCGTCCCCCTTCCGCGGCCTGAAACCGCTTATGCAGAAGGGCTTGCCGCCGACAAAAGAGACCTTTCCGACAGCTTCCCCGATATGTCCCTGAACATTGCGGGAAAGAAGCGTCTTGTCCTGCCCGAAGGCGAGCCCGCGCGTATATCCGCCGCGGTTGTAGGCGCGCATGAGGTCGGAGAGCGCTTCGTTCCCCTTCCCTTCGAGGCATGCCCGCACATATCTCACGGCGGCGGCGCAGTAGGCGGGGCGGCGCATCCTGCCCTCGATTTTGAGCGAGGTCACCCCCGCATTCAAGAGCTCCCCGACCCGCTCCCCCACGGAGAGATCGGATAGGGAGAGCGCATAGGCGGGCTCTTCATACCCCTTTCTGTCGATGGAATAGAGCTTGCGGCAGGGCTGTTTGCATCTGCCGCGGTTGCCGCTGTTGTTTCCCGCGAAGGAACTCATGTAGCACTGCCCCGAAAAGCAGGTGCAGAGCGCCCCCTGCACGAAAACTTCCGTCTCGATGATCTTTGAGATCGCTTCGATTTCGGAAAGAGGGGTCTCGCGGGCAAGTACGGCGCGCGAAAAGCCGTAGTCCTTTGCGACCTGTGCGCCGTAAGTGTTGCAGCAGCCGCCCTGTGTGGAGAGATGCAGGACGATCCCGGGGTATTTCTCCTTGACGAGCTTCCCGAGGAAGAGATCCTGCATCAGAATCGCGTCCGCGCCCCCTTCCCACGCATCTCTTACGGCGGTAAAGAAGGCGTCCGTCTCGTCGTCTTTTATCAGAGTGTTGAGGGCGACGTAGACCTTCGCCCCCAAGAGATGGGCATATCTTGTGACGCGCAGGAGTGCATCTGCGTCAAAATTTTCCGCACTTTCGCGTGCGGAAAATCTGGTAAGTCCGAGATAGATGGCGTCCGCACCCGCATTGAGCGCGGCATACGCCGTTGTTTCATCCCCCGCAGGGGCGAGAATTTCAGGTTTCATCTTCCGATCGTACGTTGAATGAGCTCTTTCGCCGCATCATACCCCATGCTCTTGAGCCTGTGGTTGCGCGCCGCGACTTCGATGAGAATGGCGAGATTCCGCCCGGGGCTGACGGGAACGATGAGCTTGGGAACTTTGATCCCCATGATCTCTTCGAATCCCCCTTCGCCGCCGATCCGATCGTACTCTTTATCCCGCTTCCAGTGCTCGAGCTCCATCACGAGCCCGATCTCCTTCTCGGTGAGGACGGAACCGGAGCCGTACATATTCTTGACGTTGATGATGCCGATCCCTCTGAGTTCCATGAAATAGCGGATGCGCTCGGGCGCGGTGCCGATGAGCTCGTTCTCCACCTTTTTGATGAGCACGGAGTCATCCGCGACGAGGCGGTGTCCGCGCTTGATGAGTTCCATCGCCGTCTCGCTCTTGCCGACGCCGCTGTCCCCCGTGAGAAGGATTCCCTCCCCGAACACGTCCATGAGAACGCCGTGCATCGTCGTCTTGGGGGCGAGCAGGCGGGAGAGATAGCCGTAGAGTTCCGCCATGATGACGGTCGTCGTCTTTCCCGTGCGGAAAACGGGCGTGCCCGTCTTGCGGGCAAATTCCATGAGTTCGGGCGGGACGGGAAGATCGCGCGCAAAGATGACGCAGGGGATCACTCCGCAATCGAAGAGCTTGCCCACCCGCTCGAGCCGTTCCTCGGGCGAAAAAGAGCGCATATATTCGTGTTCTGTGCGCCCGATGAGCATGATCCTCTCCGAATCGAACAGATTATAGAACCCCGCAAGCCTGAGCCCGGGGCGATCCACGCTGATGTTTGTGAGCGTGATGATGCCGCGCCCGGCGTGCAAGACCTCGAGACTGAGATCGGACGCGAACTTGTCGAGCATGACCGTCTCGTGCGGCAAAATGATCTCTTCCATGTTAATCCCCCAACGCGTATTTCATGATCGCTTCGGCGACGCCGTTCTCCTCGCAGGAAGAGACGACGGTCGCGTTTTCCTTCAAAGCCTTCTCGGCATTTTCAACGGCAAATCTCCCGCCCGCCCGCTCGAGCATGGGAAGATCGTTGAGCTGATCCCCGATCGCGGCGATCCTCTCGTGCGGGATACGGTAATAGTCCGATAAAAAATCCACCGCGCCCGCCTTGTTCTGCCCCTTGGGCATGACCTCGACGAGAAAGGAAGAGGAACACGTCACAAAGAATTCTTCCCCGAGCGCTTCCCGCGTTTTCATCAGAACTTTTTCCCGCTCGTCTTCGCCGACCATGGCGAGCACTTTGACGACTTCGGGCTTTTTTGAGGCCACCATGTCCGAAAGGTTCCGTTCGATTTTCCCCTTCACCCCGCAAATTTTCTCATAGAGGCGCAAAGATTCGTCGTCCATGTTCGACCAGAAGTCGTCCACCGTATAGACGTGGACATGGTACCCGCAATTTTCGAAATAACGAATGGCTTTCAGGGCATGGGTATGGGTAAACGCACAGCTTCTCAGAAGCTTCCCCGTGCGGGCATCTGCGATCACAGCGCCCTGATAGGCGACCGCGAGCCCGTCTTCGAGCCCGATCTCGCTGAGGCGGGGCAGAATGGACGTGAGCATGCGCCCCGTGACGACGGCGAAAATCCCGCCCGCCGCACGGTAGGCTTCAATCGCGTGAATGTTCTCTTCCGACACCGTCCCGTCCCCGCGGACGAGCGTGCCGTCAAAATCCGATAAAAAGAGTTGATATCTCATAAATTTTCAAAATAGGAACGGATGCGCCGCGCGAGCTCCTCGCCGACGCCCTGCGCTTCCATGAGCTCCGCTTCGCTCGCGTGCATGATCCTGTCGATCGTGCCGAATTTCTGCATGAGCGCGAGCCGCTTCTGCTTCCCGACGCCATCGATCTCCTCGAGGACGGATTCGAGGTTCCGCTTGGAGTGAATGGAGCGGAAGTAGGAAACGGCAAAGCGGTGCGCCTCGTCGCGGATGCGCTGGAGCATCCTGAGAGCGTAATCGTGCCTGTCGATCTTCACGCTTTCCTCGCTTTTGAGCGTAAAGATCTCCTCTTCCTGCTTTGCAAGGGCGACGAGGTCGATATCCGTGATCTGCATCTCGTCAAAGATCTGCTTGATGGCGGAGAGCTGCCCCTTGCCGCCGTCGATGACGATGAGCTGGGGGCGGGAAAAGCGTTCCTCTTCGTCCGTTCCCAATTTTTTGAGCCGCCGCGTCAGAACTTCCTGCAAGGAAGCAAAATCGTTCGCCCCCTCGACCGTCTTGATGCGGAAACGGCGGTATTCGTACTTATCCGCCTCGCCGTCCGTAAAGACGACCATGCTTCCCACCTTATCGACGCCCGAAATATCCGAAATATCGTAACACTCCATGCGTTTGGGGTAGCGGGAGAGGGACAAAATTTCTTTGAGCCGCTCGCAGGCGCGGACGGTCATATCATCCTTATGGGCGATCGCGGAGAGGGATTTTTCGAGATATTCCTTCGCATTCCCCGCCGCCATCTCGTAGAGTTCGCGCTTGACGCCGAACTTCGGATGGACGATCTCGACGTTCCTGCCCGCCCGCTCCTTCAAAAATGCGGAAAGGAGCATATCGTCCACGGCTTCGTCCAAAATGACCTCATGCGGCGTCTCGCGGACGGAATAATACTGCGTGAGAACGCTTTGGAGCGCCTCGGCACTGTCCCCCGCGCCCGCATCCGAATGGAAGGTGCGGCTGCCCTGCATGACCCCTTTCCGCGTCACGAGGAGAGACACCGCCGTATACAGTCCGTTCGTCGCAAGCGCCCAAATGTCGGCGTCCACGTCCTTGGGCATGGAGGTGATCCGCCTGCTCTTGAGCGCCGAGAGCGCCGAGATCTTGTTGCGGTAGTCGAGGGCGAGCTCGAACTGCTCTTCCTCGGCAAACTTCTTCATCTTCTCTTTTAAGATCTCCTCGGCTTCCTCATAGTTCCCCGAAAGGAAGGAGATCGTCTTTTCGACGCGCTCCGCATACTCCTCCCTGCCGCACAGCCCCGCGCAGGGGGCGAGACAGCGGTGAAGATGATAATCCAGGCAGGGCTTCCCTTTTTTTTCGGAAACGGAGACAGAACAGGTGCGGATATTATAAACTTTTGCCGCGATATCGACGATATCCTTACAGTTCACGCCGCCCATGAAGGGCCCGAAATACCGCCCGTCCTTCTTGACGCGGCGGGTCACGGAGATATGCGGAAACGCCTCCCGCGTGTGGACTTTGATGTAGGGATAGGTCTTATCTTCCTTTAAGAGGATGTTATATTTGGGCTTATACTTTTTGATGAAATTATTCTCGAGTGCGAGGGCGTCCACCTCAGAAGGCGTTACAACGTAGTAAAAATCGGCGATGCAATCCACCATCGCCTGCACTTTATCCGTCTTACGGGAAGAATGAAAATACTGCCGCACACGATTTTTGAGAATGCGTGCTTTGCCCACATAGATGACCGTTCCCTCGGCGTCGAGCATGATGTAGACGCCCGGGGAATCGGGCAGGAGCTTTAATTTTTCCCGTATGACGCTTTCGCCCATGCTATCATTATATACGAGCGTGCAAAATTTTTCAAGGATTTCTCCGAAAAAATTCTGAGAAAGACAGTTTTCCCCTTGAGGGGAGCCAAGGTGCCCTCTTGCTTCCCCTTATAGGGGAAGTACCCGCGCAGCGGGGGATAGGGTTTTCGGAAACTCAATGTCAGAAAACCCCTCAGTCACTTCGTGACAGCTCCCCTAAAAGGGGCGCCAAGGCAACCCCCACCTGACGCGCTACGCGCGTCACCTATCTCACGCGGGTAGAGACCCGCGTTCGGTCACCGTTCGCGCCTCTGATGCGCTACTTCGTCGCTGGCGCTCCTCGTGCCGCGCTTAGTGTAATAGAACGCGCGCGGGGCACTCCTGTCGCAACGCGCCAAAGATTACTAATCTTTGGCAGGACGCGTTGCTCCACCCCTTCAAAGGGGGCAGGTCTTGCCCCCTCCTTGGGAGGGGAGGAGCGACGCCATGCAGCCCCCTCCGTAGGAGGGGGACTAAGGGGGTGGGGCGAGTTCTAAAATTACTTGCCTTAGGCGGAATTCACTTCCGCCGTGGGCGACTCAATTTGTCGAACCCCTTCGACTTCATATCCTGTGAAACAAAACAGGGACGGCCGAATCGCTTTTACAAGGCAAACGCATTAACCCCTCGCTCGTATTTATTTTGAGCGCGCCCCAAAGGCGCAAGCTCAAAAGAAATCGAGCGAAACCTTCCAATTTACTGCGCGTGGCGGGGTTTCCCCGCCTAAGCGCTTTGGGCGGCAGGGACCGCCGCAAAGCACGTCGCGCTGCCAG
>CANPYD010000037.1 GCA_947587775.1 uncultured Clostridia bacterium | reverse complement strand
CGTGTGCTTGTCGTCAGCGAGCGAAGCGAGCTGACTTGTATCAAGACAAGCACACGCCACGATCTCAATAGGTACACCCAAGGTACACCAAAGGGCGCCGAAAGCCCTGCTTCCCATGAGAGGCAGGGCTTTACGCTTCTTCCCGCTCCCCCCGCAATGTGCGTTCGGTGCGCCCCATCGCTTGACATATGGCGCACAACGTGTTATACTTAACAAAAATCAAACAAAGGAGAAAGACGTATGAAAGAATTCGATTTACTTTGCAGGGAATTTGAGGAGATGGACGGCCTGACGTATACCGCGCTCCTTGCCGAGAAATCGGCGCACGTGCTTCCCGCACTCGCGGCGGTCACGGCGGACGGCATGGAGGGCGCCTCGGCGTTTGCGATCTTCATTTTGGGAGCGATCGCCGCGGACGGTAAACTTTCGGAGGAAGAGTATGCCCTCGTCTCCCCCCTTCTCAAAGCCTTTTTCGGCGACGCCGTGGACTATGACGCCTGCAAAAAGGCCGTGAAGTCCATGCGTGCGGAGAGGGAAGGCCTCAAGGAGATCGCGGATGTCATGGTGGACGTTTTGGGGCTCCTTTCCGAGGATCTCAAGGACGACATCGTCCTCGTCTGCCTCATGATCTGCGCGATCGACGGCAAAGTCTCCCACAAAGAGAAACAGTGGATCAAACAGCTCGTCAGGGAATGACGTTCTGCGGGGGAATATCCGCCGCATAAAATAGAAGTATGGGATTATTCGAGAATCGGCGCGTCACCTATGAGGAATTCTCTCTCGGACAGGGGGAGCGGAGCATCAGAATCGTCCATTTGAGCGATCTGCACTTTCCCAAGGTTTCGGCGGATGTCTCGGACATTCTCGTGAAAGTCGAAGCGCTCGAGGCGGACGCCGTCTTTGTGACGGGCGATCTCATCAGGAGCTCGTCCGATCTTGCTTCCTGCGGCGCGCTCGGGTTTGCCGAAAAGCTCGCCTCGCTCCAACCCGTCTTCTTTGCCGAGGGAAACCACGAGGCGCGGCATCCTCTTCATGAGAAGATTGGCGGGGAGCTCTCTTCCCGCGGCTTGCACGTCGTCACGGGAACATGCGTGCGTGCGGTTTTGGGCGGCGGAGAGTTCCTCATCGCGGGGGACAGCGAACGAGGCGGCGCGGGGACGTTCGAGGGAGAGGGGATCCGCATCCTGCTTGCCCATCATCCCGAGCGGGCGAAGGAGCACGCAAAACGCCTCGCTCCCGATTATATCTTTTCGGGGCATGCGCACGGCGGACAGTTCCGCTTCTTCGGACGCGGGCTGTATGCGCCCGGACAGGGGCTCTTCCCCAAATACACGTCGGGACTCTATCCCATCGCCGAGGGGACGGATATGCTCGTCTCCCGCGGGATCGGCAAGAGCCGCTTTCCCTTCCGTTTCAACGATCCCCCGCATATCCCGATCATCACGCTTAGTTTTTGAATGAGCGCGGGCACTGCCCGCGCTTTTTGTTTTGATGAATGATTTCCCTCGGCTCCCCTTTTAGGGGAGCTGGCGCCATAGGCGACTGAGGGGTTCTCCTTGGCTCCCCTTTTAGGGGAGCTGTCACCGCAGGCGACTGAGGGGTTCTTCTTGTCTTCCCCACTGTGGGGCGCCCCTCACCCGTCACTGCGTGACCCCCTTTCCCCGTAGGGGCGAGGGCAAGCCCCCCACCACCGCCTACGGCGGAGCCTCCCCCCCGCAGGGGGAGGCCTTTCCTCGGCTCCCCCTTGAGGGCACCCGAAGGGCGTGCCTTGTGCTGGAGCCGGCGCGCCGTCCGTGGCGCGACTGAGGGGGTGTCGTTCCCAATCGGTTCCGCATAAAAAACCCACCCGCGGTGACGGGTGGGTAATTGCCTCCGCTTATGCCTGACGGCTGAGATATGCCATATGCCAAACCTCAAAAGTGAGTACGATCTGCGAAACGGGATCGTCATCGTCGTTTGCGCTGATCTCATAGTCCGCACCGTCGACTTTCAGATAAATGGTGCCGCCGCTGTAACTGATGTCGGTGACCTCCGTCTCCTCGCCGTTGTGTTTTACGGAGATCGAACCGGCGGAGATGACGACTTCATATTCGCTGTTTGTATATGTCCCGTAGAACTTTGCGGGATAGCTTTCGCCCTCCTCGGTCTTGCGGGAAAGGGTAACGGAAGGGTCGGGATAGCTTCCCGAAAGATTGATTTCGTCCACGGTGCTTCCGGAACTATAATTGACGATCTCATAATCCTTGCCGTTGAGCGTGATTTTGATCGTTTCATAGTGTGCGTCGTAGCTTACAAACGCCGTTTCCGCGGGCGTGCCGTCGATCGTGATCTTGATCTCATCGGCGGAGATCTCTACCACATAGTGGACCGTGGAAGTTTCGGGGAAGGCGGAGTAATCGGTGTAATCCCCTTCGAATATGCCGTAGAATTTTGCGGGATAGGTCGTCGGGTCTTCGGTACCGGGGCCGTCGTCGCCGCCGCCCTCGACCTTGCGGGAAAGGGTCACGTTGATGCTGAAATCGTCCGCGAACAGAACGAGCTCATCCGCACTGTCGGCGTCCGGTTCGCTGTAATTCGCAAGGGTGCAGGACGTGCCGTTGAATGTGATCGCGAACGACTGTTCGTCTGCATCGTAGCTCACGACGTCGACCTTCACGGGAGTGTCGGCGACCGTTGCCGCCATGCCGTTGCCGTTGATCGTAAGAACATAGTGCGTTGAAGTCCCGGGAGAGAGGTAATCGGTATAATCTCCTTCGAACGTCCCGTAGAATTTTTCGGGGATCGCGACGGGGGTATTGGGGCCGACGGGATCTTCGGCTTCACCCTCGAATTTGAGGGGCAATTCCGTTTCGCCCCAGCCCGAATAGGTGAGGACGTAGGTCGTCTCGAATCCATAGAGGTACGTTACGATAGAGACCTTTGAGAGAACGCCGTCCTGTACGGTGATCTCCAGCTTCTGCGCGAAGGCCATGGTCATGTAGTCGTTGAAGTTCCAGAAGGTCTGGGCGATGTCGGGGATCAGATCGACATTCTCCTCGCGCAGCGCATACACGCCTTTGCCCTTTGCTTCGAACAGTTCCACCGCGAAACCCGCAAAGCCGGGCTTTACGGACGCGATGTCGGAGGTCGTGTGTAACGTCCCATCGTCATAGGATTGCACTTGAAGGGCGTCTCCGACGACGAACTTTCCGCCTTCGGGAGCGAATTCATGGACGATCCCATCGCTGTGCAGCACATAGCCGAGCTCAAAACCTTCCTCGTCAAGGTAGATCGCATTCTCCGTCACATAGTAATTGTAGTTGTACATCCCGTCCTCGAGAACGTGGTATTTGTAATTCACCGCGCTCTGTGCCGCTTCGAGCGCCGATTGGAGCGCCGCATGGTCGGCGGTCGTCGGATGGGGCGTGAGGCGCGCCGAGAGATCGACGGGCTCCGCAACGTCAAAGACGTAACTTCCGACATAGGTATAGTCGATGGTGATGCCCTCGCCGCGTGCACTTTCACTCGTCTCGATCATGATGAAAGTCACATTTCCGCCCGTCGTATAGACGGCGAAGGACTTGATCTCCGCCTTCATGCCCGTGAACGCCTGCGCAGCGACGGAAGCCTTTTCCGCATCGGTAAGCAGATAGGCGCCGTCTTCTCCCTCGAGAAAATCGCTCGCATGGACGACCGTCCCGAAGGGGTTTTGGTAGCTTTCAAAGCTCTCGCCCGTATCGACGATCTCAAACGTATTGTCCGCTTTCAGGGCATAGGAGACGGCGCTTCCGTTCTCGTTATGGTAGATCTCGTTTGTCAGGACGAGCTTCATGCTCTCATCCTTTTGGAAGCGGTGCGTGTTCTCGCCGTCGAAGGCGACTTTGTAGGAGTATTCGTATTGGATGTGATAATCGTCATATCCGTCGTAGATACGTTCTTCCTCGCCCTCGCCCGTGTAGGCGGTTTTGCCCTCGAGCTGTGCAAAGAGCTCCTCGGGCATGGTTGCGGGAAGGGACGCAAATGCGACCTCGACGGTCGTATCCGTCTCAACGGTAAAGGAATAAACGCCTTCCGCAAGCGATTCTTCCTCGCCGTTCACCTTGAAACTTTCCACGGCGATCCCGCTGTTCGGGGTGACGGTAACGGTGACGTTTTCACCTTCCGTATAGGCGTTCTTCGAGGGAGAGAGGCTGACCGTACCCTTTGTCTCGTCGTAAGACAGCGTGACGGTATGGGTGGGTGCGGGGACGGGCGCAAATGCGACCTCGACGGCCGTATCCGCCTCAACCGCAAAGCTGTAAGCCCCTTCCGTGAGCGCCTTTTCCTCGCCGTTCACCTTGAAACTTTCCACGGCGATCCCGCTGTTCGGGGTGACGGTGACAGTGACGTTTTCACCCTCCGCATAGGCGTCCTTTTCGGGAGAGAGGACGACCTCGCCCTTTGTCTCATCATAGGACAGCGTGACATGATAGCTCTTGTCTCCTGCGCAGGCCGCGCCCACAAAGGCAAGGATCAGGCACAGCGCGCCCAAAAGGAAACGCAATTTCTTTTTCATTTTCGTTCCTCCGAAAGCATTTTTATTCAACTATACAATAATTTTCATAATAAGTCAAGGAATTTCCCGCCGTTTTTCTTATAAAAATAAAAAAATACGGTATATGCACGGTTTTATTCGTTTGGCGGGCCGCAAAAAAAGCGCCGCTTGCGCGGCGCATACGATAAAGAGATCATTCGCTGGAGGGGTTCATCATGTCGCATAGCTTGACGAGCGCGTTCGACACGGGGAAGGCGGCGAGCACGATGCAGATCACGAAGAGGATCTGCGTAAAGTCGAGCTCTATCTCGCCCCAATTGTCATAGACGATATTGCCGAGCGCGGGGACGGAGAACACGAGAATGGTGACGCCCAGAGAGACCCCGTAGACGGCGGCGCGGAGCAGGTTGAAGGGCTGCAGGATCCGGTAGAGTACGACGAGACCGCCGAAGGAGATCGCAAGCGTCATCATGGGATACATGAGGGCGCTGTCGACGCCGAATTGCTCGGGCCAGAAGGTATTCCCCAAATAGACCGTCATGACGCACAGAATGAGGGTAAGTGCGCCCGGGATACTTCGTGACATGACGAACGGGATGAATTTTCCCTTGACCCGCGCCGTATTCGGCTGGAAGATGGTGACGACGGTGGAAGGGAATGCCGCAACGAGGATCTCGAAGAGCAGCATATTGTTCGTCTGGAAGAAGTAGGGCACCCGCAGACACGTGCACAGGATCGCCAGAATCGTGATGAAGAGCGTCTTTGTGATGTAGAGGGAGGCGGACGCCTTGATGTTATTGATGACGCGCCGCCCTTCATAGACGACGGAGGGAAGCGTCAAAAAGTTATTGTCGGTGAGGACGAGGTGGGAGACGTTGCGCGCCGCTTCACTGCCCGAGGCGACCGAGATCGCGCAGTCCGCCTCTTTCAGGGCGAGGATGTCGTTCACGCCGTCTCCCGTCATGGCGACGGTCGAGCCCTGCTTTTTGAGCGCCTGCACCAGAATGGCTTTCTGTTCGGGAGTGACCCGTCCGAAGACCGTGTATTGCGTGGCGACGTTCTGCACTTCGAGCTCGGTGAGCCCGTCGAGGGAAATATACTTGTTTGCGTCCTTGACGCCCACCCTGCGGGCGACTTCGGACACCGTGACGGGGTTATCGCCCGAGATGATCTTGATCTCGACTTCATTCTCACGGAACCACTTGATCGTCTCTACGGCGTCCGTACGGATATTGTCCGCAAGCGTGATGATCGCCATGGGGCGGAGGAGGGAGGGGATCCTGTCGCCTGTGATCTGATTGGGAGAATAGGCGAGCATGAGCACTCTCAGCCCGGATTGGGCGTACTGCTTGACGATCTTCTCGATCTTGGGCGGCATGGGGCGCAGGACGAACTCGGGCGCGCCCATGCAGAATGTGCCCGTTTCGCCGAAGGACACCGCGGACAGCTTTCTCTTGGATGAGAAGGGAACTTTCGCCGTCGCATGGAGGGCGGTGGAGTGCCCGAAGCGCGCTTCGAGGGCAATGGACGTCTGATTGTTGTCCTCGAGGGAGAACAGGATGCTCCCCATGATGTCCTCGAGGGAATAATCGGTGTAGTTGTTGAGGATCATGCAGTCGTTCACGGTCATCCGTCCGTCCGTGATCGTACCCGTCTTGTCGAGGCAGAGCACGTTGACGCGGGCGAGCATCTCGAGGGAATAGAGATCCTGGACGAGCGTATGTTTTTTGGAGAGCCGTCTCACGCCTGCCGCCATGGCAATGGAAGTGAGGAGCAGGAGCCCCGAAGGGATCATGCCGACGACGACCGCCGCCACCGCGATAATGGTACGGGAGCTTCGCTCACTCATGTCGAGCGCGGCGAACTGTTTCCATGCGACAAAAGCCGTTGCCGCCGAGACAATGACGATGAGCACGGCAATGACGCGGATGAAGAGCTGGATGGAGTTCATGATCTCCGAGCGCGGCTTCTTGTATTTCTTGGCTTTGGATGTGAGGGAGTTGAGATAGGTCCCCCGCCCGACCTTATCCGCCCGCACCTTGCAGGCGCCGCTCGCGATGAAGGAGCCCGCATAGAGGGTGTCCCCGATCTCCTTTTTGACGGGGACGGATTCGCCCGTGAGGAGGGATTCGTTGACTTCGACGACCCCCTCCGCAAGAATACAGTCCGCGGGGATCTGCTGTCCCGCTTCGAGAAGGATCACGTCGTCGAGCACGATCTCGGTGACGGGGATCTCCACCTTGCTCCCCCCGCGCATGACTTTGGCGGTTGACGAGACGAGGACGGCGAGTTTATCGATTTGCTTTTTGGCGAGGATCTCCTGGATGATGCCGATGAGAAGGTTGACAGCGAAGATCCCCGCAAAGAGGAACTGCGAAAGGCTTGCGCCCGCATAGATGAGCGCGATCGCCACAATGACGCAGAGGAGATTGAAGAAGGTAAAAATATTCCCCACAAGAATGCTTGCGTAAGACTTGGAATATTTCTTATTGACATCGTTGAAGAGAAGCTGGTTGAAGCGGAGCTCCACCTGCTCCTCACTGAGACCCCTGTTGAGCGGGGGCGAAAAGCGTTCCTGCGCTTCCGTGGGGACGGACTTTGCCTTTTTGAAGCGCTTCATGACGGCCTTTTTGCTGCCCTTGTCCTCTTCCCCCTGCTTGACGCTGCGGCTCTCGAGCATGCGTGCGGAAAAGCTCTTTTTCTCTTCCGTCTGCACGGATTCGGTCCTTTCGTCGCTCTTTTCTTCTGTCTGCCTCGAGAATAATTTCATTGCGCTCCTCCGATAGTTCTATTATACATCGCTTTTTATCAAATGTCAAAACTTTTTTATTATGGGGAGCCCGCAGGGGAAAACCGCAGATCTCTTTGGGAAATTTTTTCCCGCGGGCGCGACTTTTTCTTGCCATTCTCCGCACAATGCGGTATAATTAAACGAAAGGAAAGGGTTGCGCAGGAGAACGGGACGGAAAGAGCGCATGCCCGGAGACCGCCGGTTTTTTACAAAGGAGTGGATTATGTCATATCTGAAATGTAAGGATTGTGCGTATTTTGTCGAAGGATCGTTGTTTGGGAAGTGCACCATGGAGGACTATGATTCGGAGTACAATATTTATAAGGAAAGATCGCCCAGGTTGTTCGGGCGGGGTTCCCCCTGCGACGATTTCGTGGCGAGCAGCGTCACTTGCGGGCAATGCAGCCATCATAGGGACAACGGAAAGTGCTCGGCAGAAGGGATGTTCGGTGCGACGACCCTGTTTGCATTCAAACGGCATTCCGATGATCAGCCCGCCTGCGAGTTCTTCAAACCCGCCGACAACTGCTTTCTCACTTCGGCATGCGTCGATCATATGGGGAAACCCGACGATTGCGAGGAGCTGACGGCGCTGCGGGGCTTCCGCGACGGATATATGAAGAAAACGGAAGAGGGGAGAGCCCTCGTCGAGGAGTATTACAGGATCGCACCCGAGATCGTGAAAGAGATCAACGCTTCGCCCAAACGGGATGAATATTACGAATATATCGCGTCGGTGATCGAAAAATGCGTAGCGCTGATCGGACAGGAACGCTACGGGGAGACCCTCGAAGAATATCAGGCAATGGTTCTGAAATTAAAGGACGCTCTTCTGAAAAGTGAGTAAATGACGGAAAATCGGCCGCCCGGGATGATATGCACCCCAAAAGTTAGACACTTTTGGGGTTCACTTCAGGATCCCCGGGCGGTTTTTGGTTTCGATCCCGCGGCCGTCCCCCTTTTTTCGGCCGCCCCTTGAGGGGTATCTCAAAATCGTTGCAATCGGAAGGAAAATGATGTATAATAGGGGAGAAAAACAATGATGAGGTATTTTGTATGATCGATATCGCCATTCTGCGCAGCGATCCCGACCGCGTGCGCGAGAATCTCAAAAAGAAATTTCAGGATCACAAGCTGCCCCTCGTGGACGAAGCGCTCGCCCTCGACGAAAAGCGCCGCGCCCTTCAGACGGAGGGGGATTCTCTCCGCGCCGCGCGCAACGCCCTCTCCAAACAGATCGGCGCTTTGATGCGGGAGAAGAAGACGCAGGAAGCGGACGCCGTGAAACTGCAGGTGAACGCCAATGCCACCCGCCTTGCCGAGATCGAAAAGGAGACGGAAGAGGTCTCCGAACAGCTCAAGGCCGTCATGATGCGCATTCCCAATTTCATCTGCGCGGAGACGCCCATCGGCAAGGACGACAGTGAGAACGTGGAGCGCAAGCGGTTTTTGGAGCCCAAGACGCCCGATTTTGAAATTCCCTATCATCTTGAGATCCTCGAAAAGCTCAACGGCATCGATATCGACAGCGCAAGGCGCACGAGCGGGCAGGGCTTCTACTACCTCACGGGGGATATCGCAAGACTTCACTCCGCCGTTCTGACCTATGCGAGAGATTTCATGATCAATAAGGGCTTTACCTATTGCATCCCGCCCTATATGATCCGTTCTTCCGTCGTCTCGGGCGTCATGAGCTTCGAGGAAATGGACGGCATGATGTACAAGATCGAGGGCGAGGATCTCTATCTCATCGGGACGAGCGAACACTCCATGATCGGCAGATTTATGGGACAGACCCTCGACGAAAAACAGCTCCCCCTGACGCTCACGAGCTATTCCCCCTGCTTCCGCAAGGAGAAGGGCGCGCACGGCATCGAGGAGAGGGGGATCTACCGCATCCACCAGTTCGAAAAGCAGGAGATGATCGTCATCTGCAAGCCCGAAGAGAGCGAAGCATGGTACGAAA
>CANPYD010000036.1 GCA_947587775.1 uncultured Clostridia bacterium | reverse complement strand
CACCCGTTTACGGGTCAGCCGGCATCATCCCCTTTTAGGGGTTGTGCAAACCACCAGTTCACTGGTGGTTTTGATTGTGTAAATGACACCCCCTCAGTCGCGCAAGAAGGGAGGCGGCAACCCAAGCCCTACCCCCTTTGGGGGGAGGGTGGCACGGCATAGCCGTGACGGATGGGGGGGAATAAGGTGTCCGCAATCCCCCCCACCACCGCCTACGGCGGAGCCTCCCCCCGTAGGGGGTAGGCCTTACTGTAATGCGGGGCACGGTTTCTCGCATGGGCTCGTCTTACAGGAGTTCCTTGATGACGGACAGGATGCGGTCGGTGCCGCTCTCGATCGCGCTTGCCGCAAGGGCGGCGCGGAGGTTTTCATCTTGGAGCGCGGAGAGTACGGCGTCGGGAAGAGTGTCGAGCTCGCTTTCGTACAGAATGCGGACGAGTCCCTGCTGCCCGAAATAGACCGCGTTTTCGATTTGGTCGCCCCTCGAGGCGTGAGAAAGCGGAACGAGCACGGCGGGCTTTTTGAGGGCAAGGATCTCAAAGACGGTATTGCTTCCCGCACGGGACAGGACGACGTCCGCGCAGGCGTATGCGGCACCCATGTCCCGCTCATACTCCCGCTGAATATACCCTTTGCGGTTTTCGTCTACCAGATTTCCCTTGCCGCAGAGGTGTAGGATCTGCATGTGCGCAAGGAGAGGATCGAGATTGCTCCGGACGGCGTCGTTGAGCGCCTTGCTCCCGCTTCCGCCGCCGAGAACGAGGAGCACGGGCTCCTCCGAAAAGCCGAATTTATGCTTTGCGCGGCTCTTTTCCCCGCACAGGATCTCCCTGCGGATGGGGGAACCGACGTACATGCCGTTTTTGAAGCGTTCCGCTGTCTCGGGGAAGGATGTAAGGACGCGGACGCACTTTTTTGCAATGAGCTTCGTGCACAGCCCGGGGGAGAGGTCGCTCTCGTGCGTGAGCGCGGGGATCCCCATCTTATGTGCCGCCCAAACGGCGGGATAGCTCGCATAGCCCCCCTTGGAAAACACGAGGTCGGGCTTTTCTTTTTCCAAAATTTGCAGGGCGGCTTGTTCGGCGCGGCGGAGGCGGAAGGGGATCTTGAGATTTTCGAGGGAGAGCGAACGGCGGAGCTTGGGGCAATCCACTTGAAAGAAGGGGAAGCCCGCTTCCGCGACGAGGCGCTTTTCGATGCCGCCCGTGCCGAGATAGGTCACGCGGTAAGAGTAGCGGAGCGCGTTCATGAGCGCGAGATTGGGGACGACGTGCCCCGCGCTCCCGCCGCCGGTAAATAAAATACCTTTCATACCGTCAGTATATGTCGATACGGCGGTTTTTTTTCATCAAAAAGCTCCCCGCGAAGGGGAGCCGTGATCAGCTGTTGATGTGTTTTTGGCGTTCGTTTGTGACGGGGGCGTTGTAGAGCTCGCCGTCGGCAAAGCCGAAGAGGGGGGCGCCGTCTTCGCCGTACCGGACCCGCATGACGTGTGCATGGCGGTTGTGGTCGTTGAGCGGGTCGCCCGTGATCTTCTCGTAATTGCGGAAGTGGAGCATGCAGAGCATCTCGCCCTCGTCGCCCTCCACAAAACAGTTGTGCCCGGGGCCGAAGATCTTGCGCTTTTCGTCCGTCTTGAAGACGGGATAGCGCTCTTTCTGCCATGAGCGGGGATCCATGAGGTCGGCGTCCTCGTCCGCGCGGAGCATGCCCATACAGTAACATGCGCCCGTCGCGCTGGCGGAGTAAGTCACATAGATCTTGCCGTCATGCTTTAAGACGGCGGGACCCTCGTTGACCCAGAACCCGCCGCGGCGTTCCCAGTCGTAGTCGGGCGTGGAGAGAAGGACGTGGAAGGTTTTGAGCTTGGTCGGCGTTTCGAGTTCGGCAAGGTACAGATTGGAGATGGCGGGTTCGGATTCCTCCGTGCCGAACTTCTGCGCCCAGATGATATACCATTTGCCCCTGTGTTCGAAGACCGTCGTATCGAGGGAAAAGTCCGTAAAGGGATATTGGTCCCCGTCCGCGGGCTGCAGCATGCCGCCCTCTTCCCAGTCGTCCTTCATGGGGTCGTTCCCCTTGCAGATGAGGGCGTAGGGGCGGATGCGCCATTTGCCGGGCTTGTGTCCCGCGGCGAAGTAGATGACCCATTTCCCCATGATATAGTGGATCTCGGGCGCCCAGACGTGGCAGGCCATTTTGCCGCAGGGGTGCTTTTTCCAGACCGTGCGCGCGGGAGCGGCAGGAATTTCCCCGACGCTGTCTGCGCATTTGATCTCGATGCGGTCGTAGGCGGGGCATGTCGCGGTGAAGTAGTATTTTCCGTCTTTTTTGAATAAGTATGGATCCGCCCGCTGCAGGACGAGGGGCGAAGGGTAAGTCTGCATATGTCGTTTCATTCTCCCTTAATGAGTCAGCCGTTGTGTATTATAATTGGGATCTGAAAAAATGTCAAGGATCCGAACCCACTTTTCGGCATTATGGTTTGTTCTTTTTGTCGCGCGGCAGAAGATAAAAGTACACGCCCACGATGAGCACGGCGAGCACGGACAGGCAGACGATGAGTGCGATCCGCCATGCGTCCGATTCCCCGCGGTCGATCATGTTTTCGGAGACTTCCGCATAGAAATCCGTGCCGTCCTCGTCCGTATAGCGGGCAAGAAGGGAGCCGTCCTCTTGCGTGTAGAGGCGTACCTCGGTATCCTTCGCGACCGGTTTTTGCTCTCCGTCGAGGGCGGTGAAGGTGACGTCCTCTCTGAGCTTGACGAGCTCGTAACTGCTGCTCTCCGTGCCCGACGGATCCACTTCGGTGAGGAAGGAGAGGGGCACATACCCGTACATTTGCGTGCGGGCGTTTGTTTCCGCCTCCACATAGGCGAAGTCGTAGCCGTAGTCGGGCGGTGCGGCGTCGGGATCCGCCTTCACAATGGAGAGGATCTTGACGCGCTCTCCCCGCGGAAGGGTCTCCCCGTGCGCCGCCGTGACGCAGGGATAGTTGTAGAGCGCGCAGGGACTCGAAAGAAATACGCCCTGTGTGCTCTCTGTCACGGCCGCCTTTGCGTCGGTGACCTGCGACGCGCGGAAGAGCTGTACCTCATAGGCATGTCCGCCGTAGAGGGCGATCAGGCGGTAATCGCCCGCTTCCGCCAAGAGAACGCCGCGCCTGTCTTCCGCCGTGCGGGAGTAGGAAGCGAAGGGGAAGTATTCCGTCTCCGCATCAAGTGCGGCAAGATCCACTTCGATCCCGACTGCCCCCCCGCGGACGTCTACGAGCGTCACACCGTTTCCGTCCGCAGCCCCGGGAGCATGGACATGGTTGATCTCTTCATAGACGCCTTCCGCGCCGATACTGCCGAGGGTGGGGAATCCGAGCGCTTCTGTTTTGAGAATGAGATCTCCGAAGTTGAGATAGACCGCGCTGTCCTCGAATCCGAGCGCAAAAGACGTGGGTTTGAGGGAAACTTCGCTGTAAACAAAGTCCGCGCCGTCGATCTCGGCGTACGCTTCGCCGTTGCGGTACAGGGCTCCGCTCGCGTCTAAACAGAAGAGGTCGCCCTCAAAGTCGGCACGGAGCGCGCGGAATCCCTCGGGAAGGCGGAAGGAAAGCCGCTCGCCGATTTCGTTCTGCGTCAGGAAGTTCTCTTCCGCGAATTTATTGACGGTAAGATCGGTATATGCGATGTACAGCCCCCCATAGAGGTCGCTCGCAAGTCCTGCGGGCGTGCCGTGGTTGAGCGCCTTCCGCGTCTCGCCGATCACCCCGTGATAGTGTTCGGAGACGTAGTAGAGTTTTTCATAGACAAAGGAGAGCCCCTTGATGGCGTCGTCCGCTTCGAGGGGATAGGCTGTCTCATCCCATTGCCCCGTGAGCACGTTTTTCCGGTAGACATAGACCGTATTCCCCGCGGCGGCGGCGATCCGCGTCCCGTCCGTTGCGACGAGCGCCGGAGCATAGGTAAGGGGGATCACCGAATAGGCGTCCTTTTCCATATCGTAGACGGAAAGGCGGTTGTTGCCGCTGTCCGCCGTGACGAGGAGAGACCGCGCACGGGCGATATCCTGCGCGCCCGAGAGGCGTTTGACGGAATCGGAAGCGGAGGCGATCTCGTACCCCGTGGGACGGAGCCCGTCTTCGATCTCGTACTCGATGACCCCGTTGCCCTTGACGGCATACAGCTTGCCGCCGAAAGAAGTCAGCGCCCCGTACCCGTCCCCTTCAAAGAGCAGAATGTTTTCCTGCGTCGTGAGATCGTAAGTATAGAGACCGCTCTCGGTTTCCGAGCTGCCGACGGTGTAATACATGGTATTTCCGACGACTGCGACCGATTTTACGTCCTTCGGATTGGGATAGAGGGTGAAGGAATCGGATTCCGTATAGCCTTGGGTTCCGTCATCACGCGAATAGATCGTGACGGTTTTTTCGCACACGGTATAGAATTTTCCATCCGAAAAGGCAAGACGCGGGACGAGAGTGTTTTTGCTACTATCAAATTCAACGCTTCCCGACGGATTGGCGAGAGAAGCATAGCAATAAATGGTACTTCCGTTTGCAGTGGAAACTTCGAAAAGGGTCTCTCCTTCGATCAGGAAGGTCGTAAGCGGAGTATCGAATTTGCTTGCCGTAAGAGAATCGGGATCGGAGAGAGGAAGCTCATAAAAAGAGAGGGATGCATCTGAAAAATATAAACGTTCCTCGGCGGAAAATTGAATTTTGGAGATTTTTTGTCCGTGCGAAAATTTATGGTAGACGGCATTTTCCGCTTTGCGGTCGAAAATGTACAGATCTTTTTCCTCGGCAATGGCGATATATCTCTCGCAGACGGCAATGTCCGACGGCGATTCAAGTTTCAGATACTGTTCGTAGCTTTCGGGCAGGAACAGGGACGCCTTGGCGCCGTCAAGCTGCACGGGCCCGGCTGCGGAAACGGCCGTTTTCCCCATGAAGAAGAGCCCCCCGAACGTGCATACGGCAAGAAGGGCGAACAGGACGATCCATATTCTGTTGTGTTTCATTCGTAAAAACTTCATGATTTTTCCCATGGATCCGCGAAACAGAATTTCTTTCTGCCCACATTATAACACGCGTGCGCGAAAAAAGCAATTTCCTGCGGAAAAAAACCGTAAACTTCCCGCCCTTTGCGGGGTTTCTTTTTTGGGACAAAAAAATTTTTCAAAAAAAATGTCATACCTGCCGCCGATTGTCAAGTTTGTATGATAAGATAAATGCGAACAAACGTTCGGAAAACAAATAAGGCGGAACGGCCGAAGGAGGAAGCGTGGACTACGATTATGTAAAGGCTTTGTTGTATTCCTACCCGATGCTCGGGCAGATGGAAGAGGCGGTGGACTGTGCCGTTTCGAACAAAGCGCTCCTGTCTTACAAAAATTTTCGGGCGGCGGATGAGATTGCCGCGGGGATTGCGGAAGAGATCCGCTTGCGCGAGGCGCTTTCTTCGCTCCGTGCGCTCCTCGAAAAAATTCTCCCGCTCCTTTCGGAGGAGGAGAACTATCTTCTCGAATATAAGTATTTCCGCAGGGAGAAGGTTTTGAGGGAAAAGTTTTCCCGCTTCGGGCTCCGCTACACGGAGCGGCACTACTTCCGCAGGCAGGAGAGGCTTCTTCGCAAGATGGCGACCTATCTCCTCCTTCACGGGTGGACGAAGGAGAGATTTCTCGAGGAGACGGGGGATCTGTTCACGCGCGTCTTGCGGGCGATCGGGGAGGGAAAGGAGCTCGCCGTTCCTTACAGGCGGTGCTGCGGGCGGGTGAACTGTCAGTCTTCGTGATCTTCTATGGCGGGCGGACGTTTTCCGCGGACGACGAGCACGGCGATCGCGATCGCCGCGGCGCAGGCAATGCAGATGACGAGAATGGCCGACGCATTCATGCCACCCTGCGCCTTCTCCGCTTCTGCCGAGGCGCTCTGGGCGGCGAGGTAGTCGAGACAGTCGGTGTTTTTCTCATATTCGAGCTCTTTTTCCGCGGGGATATAGTCGAAGGTGTCTCCCGAGAGGACGTAGTAATAGAGCGTGTCGCCCTCATAGCGGTGCCCGTAGTAGACGAAGGTCTTTTCCACCGTCGAGAAGGAGCCGCCCCCCAGCCCGCCCGTCTGCGGCAGGGTGTAGGAGAGAGTGACTTCTTTTCTGAGGAAGGGCCGCACGGGGATGTAATCCACAAAGAGGAGATCTTCGGTGCGGCAATAGCCAGAGATTTTTTGGTAGGGGGCGTCGTCGGTGAGATACTCCACACGGGTGAATGTTTCCCCCTCGGAGAGCACCTTGACGTAATAGGTCGCGGGGAGCAGAAAGAGGCGGGAGTTCTCGTTGTCGGAAGCATAGAACCACACGTCCGCCTCGACGGCCGCGGCATAGCGCTCTTCGGCTGCCTGCGCCCTCTGCGGGGCGGGCGGCACGAAAAAGACAAGCAGCAACAGGGAAACAATGACCGTAAATCGTTTCATAGCGCTATCTTAGCGGATGGCGCGGAGAGTGAAAGAGATTCTTTTAGCGAAAATGGACGAAATATTGATAAAGATCCGCGCGATCGAACGGGAGCAGAAGAAGCGGGCGGAGTCGGACATGCTCGCCCGTTACAATACGGGACGGAAAAAACACAAAAAACAGCTCGCCTTCCATAAATGCAAAAAGCGCAACCGCTGGGTGTTCGGGGGGAACCGCTCGGGAAAGACGGAGTGCGGGGCGGTCGAGGCGGTTTGGATGGCGCGCGGGAACCATCCTTACCGCAAAAACAAGAAGGATGTGTTCGGATGGGTCGTCTCGCTCACCTCGCAGGTCCAGCGGGACGTGGCGCAGCAGAAGATCCTGCACTATCTCCGCCCCGACTGGATCGAGGACATCGGGATGTCGAGCGGGCGCAAGGATTTTCCCGAAGGGGGCGTCATCGATCAGATTCGTATCAAGAATGTCTTCGGCGGGATCTCCGTCATCGGCTTCAAGAGCTGCGATCAGGGCAGGGAGCGCTTTCAGGGGAGTTCTCTGGACTTTGTATGGTTCGACGAGGAGCCGCCGCAGGACATCTACGAGGAGTGCGTGATGCGCGTCCTCGACCGCCGCGGAGACATCTTCGGCACCATGACCCCTTTGAAAGGACTGACCTTCGTCTATGAGGAGATCTATCTCAACAGGAGAGCAAACAAGGAGATCTGGTACGAGTTCATGGAATGGGCGGACAATCCCTTTCTCTCGAAAAAAGAGATCGCGGCGCTCACGGCTAACATGGACGAGACGACGCTCCAATCCCGCCGCTACGGGAAATTCTGCACGCGGGAAGGGCTCGTCTATCCCGAATTCGACGAGAGCGTGCACGTCATCGATCCCTTTCCCGTTCCCAAGGAGTGGCAGGACAACATTTCCATCGACCCCGGGCTCAAAAATCCGCTGTCCGCCCATTGGTATTGCACCGATTTCGACGGGAATGTCTATGTCGTTGCGGAGCACTATGCTGCGGGGAAGGATGTGGATCAGCATACCGAGGCGATCAAGCGCATCTGCGAGAAGCTGGACTGGAAACGGGACGCAAAGGGCAGGATCTCCGCGCTCATCGACCCCGCCGCGGGACAGCGCACGCTCTCCGCCCAAAAATCGGTCTCCGAACTCTTCTACGAGCGGGATATTCTCGTCGATACGCGGGTCAACAAGGACGTGTTCAGCGGCATCGCACAGGTGAAGAGCTATCTCTCCCGCACCAACGGGACGCCCGACCTCTATATCTTCTCGAACTGTCCCAATATGATCCGCGAATTCAAGGGATATTTCTGGGGAGGGGACGAGAGCCCCGTCAAACGGGACGATCACGCCATGGACGAGCTCCGCTATTACCTGATGAGCCGCCCGCGGCCCGCAAAGACAGAAAAACACAAGAGCGAGATCGCCCTCGACAAAGAGAGGAGGATCCGGACGCTGAGGAGGGGCAAACATGCAGGAGGATAAGATCCGCGACGCGCTATTGAAGGTGGCGCTCGGCTATACGGTGGAGGAAGTGACGGAGGAGTACGACGCAAAGGAAGGAGATCTCCGTCTCGTCCGCCGTAAGGAGACAAAAAAGGACGTCCCGCCCGATCTGAAGGCGGTAAAACTGCTTCTGGAAGACGGGACGGATTATTCGGCGCTCTCGGACGAGGAGCTCGAAAAGGAAAAACAGCGGCTTCTGAAAGAGCTCGGCGGAGAGTAGCGCCATCCGCGCCCCGCGGAACAGGGGAGAAAACAAGGAGGGATCATGAACAAAAAACTCAAAGACATCGAAGAGAAGCGGGAGGAGGATCGCAAGAAGGCGCTCGTCAGGGAGATCCAATCGGATTTTGCGGCACGGCGGGAGGCACGGCGCTCCATCGAGAAGAGCTGGGAGCTCAATATGAATTTCGTCAGCGGCAACCAGTATTGCGACATCACCCCCGCGGGGGATCTCGTGCAGGAAGACAAGGAGTTCTACTGGCAGTCCCGCAAGTGCTTCAACCACATCGCACCCACGATCGACACCCGTATTGCGCGCCTGTCAAAGGTGCGGCCGACGCTCAGCGTGCGCGCCTTTTCGGACAGCGAGGCGGACATCAAGACGGCACGGCTCTGCTCCAATATCTTAAAATCGGTCAAAAACCGTCTCGATCTCGATCAGATCATTCTCCGTGCGACGATCTGGTCGGAGACCTGCGGCACCGCCTTCTATAAGGTCGTATGGAACTTTGACGACGGCAACGTCATCGGCACGGACGAGACGGGGCATTCTCTCCGCGAGGGGGACGTCAACGTCGTGGCGCTCTCTCCCTTCGAGATCTATCCCGACAGCCTCACCGCCGAGAGTATGGAAGAGGTCAAGAGCCTCATCCATGCAAAGGCGGTTCCCGTCTCGGAGATCAAGGAGAAGTACAAAATCGAGCTTGCGGGCAGGAGCATCGAAGATTTCCCGCTCGTACCCTTTTCACAGGCGGGCGGATGGAGAACGCCGCACGACGGCGCCGCCCGTCCCGCACTGGAAAATGCGGAGATCATCATTGAACGGTATTCCCGTCCGACGGAGCAGGATCCCGACGGGCGGTTGGAGATCGTGGCGGGGGACGTCCTTCTCTATGAAGGACCGCTTCCCTACCGCAATAAGGACAGAGGAGAGCGCACCCTGCCGTTTATCCGCCAGACGTGCATTCCCCTCGCGGGCGCCTTTTTCGGGACGTCCGTCGTCGACCGCATGATCCCCTTGCAGAGGGCATACAACGCGGTCAGGAACCGCAAGCACGAATTCCTGAACCGCCTGTCCATGGGGGTCATTGCGGTGGAGGACGGCTCCGTGGACGCCGAGGAGCTGAGCGAAGAGGGGCTGTATCCCGGAAAGTGCTCGTCTATCGCCAAGG
>CANPYD010000035.1 GCA_947587775.1 uncultured Clostridia bacterium | reverse complement strand
AAAGGCGGCGCTCGTGCCGCGCTTCGACAACAAAAGAACGTGCGCGCGGGGCACCATGACGTGATTTAGAACGCCCTCAGGGTAACCAGACCCAAAACCCCTCAGTCACCTTGCTCTTTCGTCGCAGAGGTATAGAAAGGGCGGGAGTGTTCCAAATTATATGTATGAAAAAGATCAAGGACGATCCGCCCGTCAAGACGCGCGAGGAGCGGGAATCCTGCTTCCCGCGGACGGGACGGGAGGAGGCACGCAGGTGACGGGGCGCTCCAAGGAAAATTACAACCGCAATTATATCAACTACGTCAATTCCTTCGACCCGCCGACCCAGCATTTCAAGACAGTGCTCCGCGCCTTTCTCGTGGGCGGATTTATCTGTACGATCGGGCAGTTTTTCCGCTATATGCTCGAATTTGCGGGGCTCGAAGGGGATGAGCTCGCGGGGACGGTCTCCGTCATCCTCATCTTTTTGGGGACGCTGCTCACGGGGCTCGGCGTGTACGACAGGATCGGGAAAAACGCGGGTGCGGGGAGCATTGTGCCCATCACCGGGTTTGCGAACTCCGTCGCCTCTCCCGCCATCGAGTTCAAGACGGAGGGGTATGTCTACGGCATGGCGGCAAAGATGTTCGTCGTGGCGGGACCCATCATCGTATTCGGCGTGAGCGCGGGTGCGGCGGTCGGATTGCTCTATTGGCTGATCGCCCTCTGAGGGGATAAAAACAGTTGCAAAAGAGAACGGAACATGATATAATACAAAAAAACGAAGAAGAAGGAGAAAACGGATATGGCACAGAAAATCACCGCAGATACGCTCATCGCGGATTGCCTCGAAATCAACCCCGACGCGGCGGAGATCCTCATGTCCGCGGGCATGCATTGCTTCGGCTGTGCGCTCGCGCACGGGGAGACGATCGCACAGGCGGTCGCCGTCCACGGCGAAGATCTCGACGCTCTGCTCGAAAAGCTGAATCAGGGCATCGAATAAGCGTCCGCTCTTGAGAGGAGCTTCATTCCATCATAAAAATCTCCTGCGGGACTGTCGCGGGAGATTTTTTTTGCATATACTGACCGTATGAAACGGCTATCCGCTTTTTACTTTTCGGGAACGGGAAACACGCGCTATATCGCAACTCTCCTATGCAAGAAGCTCTCCGCGGCGTATGAGACGGCGCTCTGCGACGTCGCCCAAAACGCCGATTTTTCGGAGCAGATCAGAGGGGCGGATCTCATTTTAATCGCCTTTCCCATCTACGGTTCGTCGCCGCCCATTCCCATCCGCGCCTTTGTGAAAAAATATGCCGCCGCGCTCAAAGGAAAGAGCATTGCCATCGCGGAGACGCAGTATTTCTTTTCGGGCGACGGGGCGGCGAGCATGGGGCGCACGCTCGAAAAGCTGGGCGCAAAAGTCGTGGCGGCGGAGCACTTCAACATGCCCAACAACCTCGCCGATTGCAAGATTTTTTCCGTGAAAAACGGGGAGGAGATCCAAAGGAAGCTCGCCCGTGCCGACAAGCGGGCGGAAAAATTCGCCGCAGCCATCCTGAAGGGAAAACAAAAGCGGCGCGGGTTTCATGCCCTGCCGCATGCCGTCGGATATTATTGCCAGAGAAAATACTGGCGGAAGTTGGAAGCGGATAAGAGGAGCCGCCTCAGAGTGGATCAAAGCCGCTGCGTCGGGTGCCGCCTCTGCGAAAAGAGCTGCCCCGTCTCCAATCTCACGGTGCGTGCGGGCAAGGCGGAGCCGCAGGGAAAGTGCGTGCTTTGCTACCGTTGCGTGAATCTGTGTCCGCGCAAGGCGATCTCGCTCATCGGCAAAGAGCCGCCCGCAGTGCAATACAGGGGGCCGAACGCATAAATTTCCGAAGTTATATCATCAAAACTCCCCACAGCACGCCGAGGGCGGCGGCGAGGGCGGGCAGGGCGACGCACACGCCGAGCTTCAAAAAATCCTTATAGCCGAACTTCACGCCGTGCCCTGCGAGGATGGAGCTGAACATGAGCCCCGCAAGTGCGCCGATGGGCGTAAAGAAAGCGCCGAGGTTGGATCCCACGACGGTGGCATAGACGGCGCCGAGCCCCGCATCCGACGCGCCGATCATGGAGGAGAAGAACACGCTCATCGGGATATTGTTGATGAGGTTGGAAGCCGCAAAGGAGAGGGCGCCGTAGACGGGTACGGGGAACTCCGTCTTGAGCGCCGTCCCGATCGCCGCCGTCGTGCCCTGCATGGCGAGCGCTTCCGTCATGATAAACATGCCGAGAAGAAAGGGAATGAGCTGCCACGGCGCACGCCTGACACAGCCGAGGAGCGCGCGGGGCTTTTCCCGCCGCACGAGGGCGAGGATCCCGTTGCATACAAAGAGGCTTCCCGCCGCCGCAAGCGCAACGATCCACATCTCAACGCCGATGTAAGAGCTCACCGCAAGCAGCAGGGTACATGCGCCGAGATGGACAAGCCCGATGACGAGGGCGGGTCTGTCGGAGACGGTGTCCCGCTCCGCATGCCCTAAAATGGGCAGGGAGAGCTTTTTGCGGAATAAAAGATAGAGCGCAAGAAGGGAGACCCCGCCCGCCGCGACCGTCGGCAGGATCATGACGAGGAAATAGGACGCGAAATCGACGCCGAACGCAGTCGCGAGATAGATGTTCGTCGGATTTCCGATGATGAGCGCCATGCTCCATGTGTTTGCGGCGACGAATTCCGCGGCGAGATAGGGGAGCGGGTCGATCTTCGCCTCTCCCGCAAAATAGCAGATAAAGGGGGTGAAGGAGAGGACGATGACGTCGTTCGAAGTGAACACGGTGAGCACCGCAACCATGCAGTAGAGGGAAAAGAAGAGACGCTTCTGCCCGCTGTGCGCATGGCGCAGGGCAAACCCCGCGAGCGCGCGGAAAAAGCCGAGTTCGTCCAAAAAGACGGAGAGGACGGTCATACAGAGGAAGAGTACGAGGATCTTCAACGGATTGACGGCGCTGTTTTCGATGAGCGCGCGCCCGATCGCCTTGATATCCGTCTGCCCGCATAAAAGTAAGACCGCCGTCCCGAGCAGGACGACCGCCCAATAGCTGTCGATATGGATCTTCCCGAGTCTGATTTTGGGGAAGAAGAGGACGCCGAGAATCACGACGAGGCATGTCGCGGCGCAGACGATGATGTTTGTCATGTGAAAAACCGCGCATATGCTATCACTTTTTTTCGGGTTTGTCAACCGAAACGCATATGGTTGCGCGTTTTCTTTTTGCCGCCGCGCTCTTGCTTCCCATTTCAGGGGAAGTACCCGCGCCGCCATCTCTTGCTTCCCATTTCAGGGGAAGTACCCGCGCCGCGGGGGATAGGGTTTATATGAAACCCCTCAGTCGCGCAAGGGCAGCGCGCCAGCTCCCCTACAAGGGGAGCCGAGAAACGGGGGCAAGGGCAGCGGCGGCTCAGAATGACGCGCGCGTAAAAAAAAGGCAACGGCGTTCACCGTTGTCCTTAAAATTTGCCATCCTATCTTTGCATGATCTTGTAGAGCAATTGATAGAGCTCCGTCGCCTCTTCCCGCGAGAGGGGAAGACACCCGGCGACTTTTGCGGGGATGTCCTTCGCTTTCTCCTGAAGCGCCCTTCCCGCCGGGGTGAGCGCGACGAGCAGCACCCGTTCATCCTCTTTGGAGCGCGCCCGCGTCACATATCCTTTGCCTTCGAGGCTCTTCAAAAGGGGCGTCAGCGTGCCCGAATCGAGATAGAGCCGTTCCCCGAGCGCCTTTGCACTCACTTCTTCGCTTTCCCACAGCACCATCATGGCGATGTACTGTGTGTACGTGAGCCCGAGTTCGTCGAGATGGGGACGGTAGCGCCGTACAGTCTCTTTGGATGCGGCATAGAGCGGAAAACAGAGTTGATTTTCAAGTTTTAAGTTGTCGTATTTCATATTGCCTCCTCTGTATGGGCTCCATTGTATCATATCTTCAAAGAAAAAGCAACCTTTTTCGGGTTGCTTTCGGGGCGGCGGAGCATCGCGCCCGGGTGTCCTTAAAAGCAGCGCTCTCTGCGCTGTTTTTTGCACTGTTCCATCTCCTCACAGCCGTAACAAAGTTCGTTTTTACACACCTGCCCCCTGGACATGGTTATGAGATTTTCCGTCGTTGTGTCGGCAATGTTCGAGAGGGCCTCTTCGGTGAGGAAGGCCTGATGGGATGTGACGATGACGTTCGGCATGGTGAGAAGTCGGGCGAGCGTATCGTCCTCGACGATGTGCCCCGAGTAGTCCTGAAAGAAAAGTTCGGACTCTTCCTCATAGACGTCGAGGCATGCCGCGCCGACGATGCGCTGTTTGATCCCGTCAAGCAGGGCGTCCGCGTCGATGAGCGCCCCGCGCGAGGTATTCAGAATGATTACGCCTTTTTTGAGCTTTGTGAGCGCGTCCCTGCCGATGATGTGATAGGTGTCCTCGAGAAGGGGACAGTGCAGGGAAATGACGTCGCTCTTTGCGAACAGTTCGTCGAGGGAGACATAGGGGAAATCGGCGTCCGCGCGGGGGTATTTGTCGTAAGCGATGCGGTTCATGCCGAAGCCCTTGCAGATGTCGAGAAAGACCGAGCCGATCTTCCCCGTCCCGATGACACCCACCGTCTTGCTGTGCAGGTCGAAGCCCGTGAGACCGCTGAGCGAGAAATTGAACTCCCTCGTGCGGTTATACGCCTTATGGATCCGCCGCACCGAGGTGAGGAGCATCGCCATCGTGTGTTCGGCGACGGCATACGGCGAGTATGCGGGAACGCGCACGACATGGATCTTCCCGTAGCAGTGCCTGAGATCCACATGATTGTACCCCGCACTGCGGAGGGCGATCACGCGGATGCCCTCATCATAGAGGATATCGATGACGGGCGCGCTCAGATCGTCGTTGACGAACGCGCAAACGCCCTCACAGCCGCGCGCAAGCTGCGCCGTGTCCGCGTCGAGGCGGGTCTCATAGTATTTGAATTCGATCCCGCGCTCTTTGCCGTAGCGGTCGAAGGCGGGTTTGTCGTAATCTTTTGCGTCAAAAAAAGCAATTTTCATGGGAACAGTATGTCCTATCCGGGGATTTTTATAGGGATGGGGCTATTCGATCGCTTTGAGCGATTCGTTCATGTCGATCCTGACGATCTTCGGGCGGAGCATCAGCGTAACGATAAAGGTGAAGAGGAGGGACAGGAGCGGGGCGATGATCCAGACGAACCAACTGATCCCGCCGAGCGACCCGAAGGAGAGCACCTTGAAGACGAACAGGCACAGAAGGCATCCGAAGGGGAGCCCGCAGGCGATCCCGACCGCGCTCGTGATGTAGATCTCACGGTAGACGTAGAGAGCGACCTCGTTGTCCTGATATCCCAGCACCATCAGCGTTGCGAGCTCGCGGTTGCGCTCGGAAATGTTGATATTCGTGAGTGTATAGATGACGACCGCGTTCAGAAGCGCCGCAAAGAGGAGCACGATCACGGCGACCGCGATCATCGCCGTCGTGCCGATATCCTGGAAGAGACAGCAGTCGAGCACGGCAAGTCCCGCTACGACGAGGGCAGTGGACGCCATGACGGCAACGACCGTCATTACAAAGCGCATGCGGAAGCGGAGCACGTTGCGCATGGTGGACTTATATTTGAAAGAGAGCCTGTTCCAAAGCAGGGGAATGCGCTCCAAAATCACCTTTCTGCCCGCTTTCGGCGTGCGGGGGCGGAGCAGGACGGCGGGGGTCTCCCGCGTCTTGTGCATGCCCGCCGCAAAGGTCGCAACGAGCGTAGAAGTGAGGATCACGGCCGCCGAAATGATAAAGAACACAGGCGCCGGCCGCAGCGGATAGGCGGGCAGCGTGTAGTTCCATTGGAAATTGATATAGATGATATAGGAGAGCGCCTCGCCCGCAAAATAGGCTCCCGCCGCGCCGATCACCGTTCCGATGAACGCAAAGAGGAGATATTTGCTGAGAATTTTCAGCGGGGAATAGCCGAGCGTCTGCATACAGGCGATCTGCGCGCGTTCCTCTTCGAGAAGGCGGGTCATGGTGGAGAGGACGACGAGCAGCGTCACGCAGAGGAAGACGACCATGAGCACATAGCCGATCCCTTCGATCTTGTCCTCGTATGCGTCGTACGAGGAAAAAGAGAAGTTTTCATAGAGGGTCAAAACGGCGCAGTCGCCGAGGAGTTCTTCCACGGCGGCCTGCTCGGTGCGTACCATGTCCGTATACCTCCCCGAAAGGACGGGCTCGCCGCGGTCGGGAAGCGTGATATATACGTCGTTGACGGGAAGGGTGCCGGCGAGGGGCGGACAGTCGAAAATATAGATGATATTTCCGAGTTCTTCGCCCTCGTATTGCATGCTCACGTCCTTCCGCGTCGCAATATGAAGGGGATTCGACACTTCTGCCGTGAGATAAAAGGTATATTCGATCACTCTGCCGAAGGCGGAAAACTCCATCGTAAAGCTCATATCCTCATAGCCGGGAAGCTGGGAAGTCTTCCGTTCCGCATAGGCGAGGTATTCCCCGTCTTTGAGGTCCGCTCCTCGGACATGGTATGGCTCTATCACGTCAAGTTTGTTGATGGTGGGGGTCTGCGGCGCGTCGACGTCCGCAAAAATATAGAGGCGGGTGATCCCCTCGCCGAGGCCGTGGAAGGGCATGGTACCGTCTTCGCCGCGGATCTCGAGTGACGTCCCCGCAAGCACGTTTTTCTTGCCGTACCTTTCAGAGAGCAGGGCGAGCTCGCCGGAGGTGAAGCCCGTTTCCCGCGTGCTCTTGACGATGAGATCGCTCACGTTCTTCTCGCGGTACAGATCGTCGAGCGCGTAAGCCATCTTCTCCGTCGCCATGCCGATGCCCGCGGTAAATCCCACGCTCACGAGCACCATCAGAAAGACGGAGACGAGGCGCGTCAAATGCCGCTTGAACATCTTTAAGAAAGTTTTGAGGTAGGTCTTCATATCACCACTCTATCAGGTCGATGGAAAGGGGAGCGGGGTTCTCCTCGATGCGTTCGATCCGCCCGCTCTTGATGTGGATCACTTTATCAGCCATCTGCGCGATCGCGGCATTGTGCGTCACGATGATCACAGGCTTTTTTTGCTTTTTCGAGACGTCATAGAGCAGTTTCAGAACCTTTTTTCCCGTTTCGTAATCGAGGGCGCCCGTCGGTTCGTCGCAGAGCAGAAGTTTGGGATTCTTCGCCATGGCGCGGGCGATGGAGACGCGCTGCTGTTCTCCCCCGGAGAGCTGGGCGGGGAAATTCATGAGCCTGTCGCCGAGCCCGACTTCTCTGAGGACGGTCTCGGGATCGAGTGCGTTCTTGCAGATCTCCGTCGCGATCTCGACGTTTTCAAGCGCGGTGAGGTTGGGCATGAGATTGTAAAACTGGAATACAAATCCCACGTCGAAACGGCGGTATTCGGTGAGCCCGCGGCGGGTAAGCGTTGTGACTTCCTTTCCGTCGAGGACGATTTTGCCGCTTGTCGCACTGTCCATGCCGCCGAGCAGGTTCAGAAGGGTGGTTTTTCCCGCCCCGCTCGAGCCGAGCACAACGGCAAATTCGCCGTCTTCGAGGGAGAACGTCGCGTCCGTGAGCGCGTGCACCGTGACGCTCCCGACATGATATTCCTTGCTTACGTTTTCAAGTTCCAGATAGCTCATGCTGCCTCCTTACTTTATTATAACACGGCGGCGGGGAAACGTAAACCAAATTTTCGTCATGAATATCGGTGACATTTTGAGTGATTTTTTGAAAATTCCCCGTTTCTCGGCTCCCCCCGCCGTCCCTCGGCTCCCCCTCGAGGGGGAGCTGTCACCGCAGGTGACTGAGGGGGTGCCGTTCCAAATGACGCATTTTTATATTTCTGCTAAAATGGAAAAAACCAAAGCGGAGGCAAAAAACGATGATCACTGAAAAAACCATGGAAGCGTTTCAGGCGCACCTCAAAAGCGAGGAAAAGAGCAAAAACACCGTGGAAAAATATCTGCGGGACGTGCGGGCGTTTGCGGAGTACGCAAAAAACTTCGCAAAAGACACGGAGATCACAAAAGAAATCGTCATAAACTACAAACAGCATCTTCTCGAAAGCGGCTTCGCGATCCGCAGCGTCAATTCCGTCCTGGCAAGCCTCAACAGCCTGTTTTCCTTTTTGGGAAGGTACGATTGCAAGGTCAAAACCTTAAAAGTCCAGCGGCAGATCTTCTGTCCCGAAGAGAGGGAATTGACGAGGGCGGAGTATGAACGCCTCTGCCGCGCGGCGCAAAACAGACACAACGAACGTTTGAACCTCATTCTGCAGACCATCTGCGGCACGGGCATCCGCGTGAGCGAGCTCAGATTCATCACGGCGGAAGCGGTAAAGAGCGGCGAGGCGGTCGTCTCCCTCAAGGGCAAAACGCGGTCGGTGTTTCTTGTGAAGCCATTGCAAAAAAAATGCTTTCCTATCTCGGGAAGCAGAAAATCACGTCGGGCGCGATTTTTATCACCCGTACGGGCAAGCCGATCGACCGCACGGGCATCTGGCGGGAGATGAAATCCCTCTGCAGAGAGGCGCGGGTCAACCCGAAGAAGGTATTTCCCCATAATTTGCGCCACCTGTTCGCCCGCGTGTTTTACGGCATTGAGAAGGACATCGCCAAACTTGCGGACATTCTCGGACACAGCAGTATCGACACGACGAGGATCTATATTATCAGTACGGGCACGGAGCACCGCCGCAGGATGGAGTCCATGAAACTGATCCTATAAAAAAACGCCGCCGACTCCACGTCAGCGACATAATCCGCATTATGTTGTAGAAACGGGGGAAAGCTCTGCCGCCCGATCTGTAGCACTATACAGCTACATAATTTTATATCATAATTTTTTACGTTTGTCAAGTATTAAAACGCAAAAAGGTGAAAAAGTTTATAGTTTTTTTCGGAGACCGTCCGAACTTCACAAAAACTGAGCAAAGTGAATGAGCCTTTTTCAATATCATGGGCAAAAAGGCTGTTTTTTTGTACGCTGTCGCGCGCCTTTGCGCGACTGAGGGGGTGTCGTTCCAAATCACGTCATGGTGAGCGAAGTCGAACCATCACCTTGTTTATACTGCGGTGATCCTTCGACACGCCGCTTTTGTCAGCGGCGGCTCAGGATGACGCGTCTCCCCTTGGCTCCCCTTTCAGGGGAGCTGTCACCGCAGGTGACTGAGGGGTTCTCGAAAAACCCTATCCCCCGCTTCGCGGGTACTTCCCCTAAGAGGGGAAGCAAGGGGGATAACCGGGTCATGTTGAGCATAGCGAAACATCCTGAGGATAAAAGTTCGGACTCCGTATTTCGGGATCCTTCGCAGAATTGCGGTTCGGACTCCGTACAACCATATCGGCTCAGGATGACGCCCACCCCCCTA
>CANPYD010000034.1 GCA_947587775.1 uncultured Clostridia bacterium | reverse complement strand
GAGCTGTCACCGCAGGTGACTGAGGGGGTGTCATCCCAAATTTGCCTACACCTTATTCCGTCACTTTCGCGCCGTTCTTGATCTTGATCCCGAGAGGCTGCAGATCGACATAGGCGCCGTTGTTGTCCGAGGACAGCTTCACCCCGTCCGCTTCGGTATAGACGTTCTGCGCCCCGTTGTTCTCAATGACCGCAATATCCGTCGCGTTGTCCTTGAAGGTGTTCCCCTCCATGGTGACCTTGTAATTGCAGCAAACGACAAATCCCCTCGTCCCCTCGACGGAGTTGTTCTTCACAGTCCCGCTCCCCTCGAGATAGGCGGGCTGGCGGAGCGACTTGAAGGTGTTTCCCTCGATGAGATATCCGCTCACGCCGGCGTTGAATACCATCGCGCGGGTCACGTCGTTGTCCCCGTTCTCATATTTTCCCGTAAACGTGCAGTTCTTGACCGTCAGATTATTCCTTTCGGCATGGATGAAGGAGAAGGACGCCCCCTGCTTGTTCGTCTTGGAGAAGGTGATCCCCTCGACCGTGACCCCTTCCGCCGACACGGTGAGAACGTTGTCCTCCGACGCCGTCTCAAAGACGGTATATCCCGCCTCGCCGCGGATCGTCACCGCTTTGCCGACCGAAATGCTCTCATTGATTTGATACGTCCCGTTGGAGACCTCGATGACGGCGCCGTCGTCCGCCGCCTCGATCGCCGCCGCGAGCGTCTGATACGTCTGCCCGCCGATAGTGACCTTGTTCGATTCACGCAGAACGGTGACGCTGCAAGCCGCGTTCTTGCCGCCCGACGCTGCCGTGATGTTCGCCGTCCCCGCAGAGACCGCCGTCACCGTGCCGCCGCTCACCGTCGCGACCGCATTCGACGAACTTGTCCACGTCACGGTCTTGTCCGTCGCATTTGCGGGAGAGACCGACGCGGTCAGTTTGACAGTCTCGCCGATTTTCAGGACGGCTTCCGTCTTATCGAGCGTCACGCCCGCCACGGCGACCGTCTGGTTCTTATCGTCCGTGTCCGTATCCTTGTTCCCGCAGGCGGAGATGCCGAGCAGACAGAAAACGGCGAGAAACACCGAGAAGCAACTCAAAAATCTCTTCATAACAACTCCTTTTGGCGGCAGTTGCGCCGCCCTCTCGCCTCTATTATGCCCTTTCCCGCGAAAAATACATCTCCCGCGGAAAATTTTGGGAAAAAGACGAAAAAGAGCCCCGCCTCTCGGCTCCCCCTCTTACCGCGTCATCCTGAACGTATGTGAAGGATCCCGAAGCACAAAGTCCGCCCCTTGGCGCCCCCTCGAGGGGGAGCTGTCACCGCAGGTGACTGAGGGGGTGTCGTTCTAAATCACGGCGCGTGGCGGGGTCTCCCCGCCTAAGCGCACTCAAATTGTCGAACCCCTTCGACTTAATGTCGTGTGAAACAGAAAGGTGGCGGCCGAATCGTAATTACAAGGCAGAAGTCTTAACCCCTCGCAAATTTCTTTGACCTCAGTATTCCGCCCGAAGGGCGCTCAAATCATAAAGAAATTTGCGAAACTCGAGCGAAAACAAAAAACTCCCCAAGGAATATCCTCGGGGAGCAAAATTTCGGTGAATTATTTCTTCATTGCCTCGACCTGCTTGGCGACTTCTTCGCTCAGGTCTTCGCTCTTCTTCTCGATCCCTTCGCCCATGACAAAGAACACAAAGCGGTTGAGCGCGACGGGTGCACCTGCCTCTTTCGCCGCCTGCGCGATGAGCTGTTTGATCGTGATCTTATCGTCCTTGATGTACTTCTGCTCCAAAAGGCAGTTCTCTTCATAGAACTTGTTGAGCTTGCCGAGAACGATCTTTTCCGCGATCGCGGCGGGCTTGCCCTCGTTGAGCACTTCCTGCATCATGATCGCCTTCTCTTTTTCGAGCGTCTCTGCGGAGACCTCTTCCTTGGTGAGATAGGAAGGCTTGGAGAACGCCGTGTGGAGGGCGATATTGTGCGCGAGCTCCTTTGTCACGTCGTTTTCAACGCAGGCGAAGTCGAGCATGACGCCCATCGTGCCGCCCATGTGGATGTAGGTCTCGATGAGGCCTTCCGTCTCGTACAGGGCGAAGCGGCGGACGGAGAGCTTCTCCCCGATGACGCCTGTCTGCTCCTGCACGTAGCTGTCGACCGTCTTGCCGCCCATATCGCAGGCGAGGAGTTCCCCGACCGTTGCGGGTTTATGCAAAATCGCCTGCTTTGCGACTTCGCCGACGATCTCGTGGAACTTGTCGCCCTTGGCAACGAAGTCGGACTCGCAGTTGACCTCGAGGAGCACGCCCTGCTTTCCCTCGACAAGGGCATAGACGATGCCCTCTGCCGCGATCTTGCCCGCGCGCTTTGCCGCCTTTGCGATGCCGCGCTCGCGGAGAATGTCCGCCGCACGCTCAAAATCGCCGTCTGCCTCGGTAAGTGCGTTCTTGCAATCCATCATGCCCGCGCCTGTCTGCTCACGGAGCTTCATAACGTCCTTTGCGGAAATAGCTGCCATTGTTTTTATCTCCTTCCTTAAGATTCCACTGCGGGCTCCGCGCTCTCTGCGGGAGCTTCCGCCGCAACGGCTTCGGTCTCTGCCGTCTCTTCCTCTGCCGCGGGCTCATATGCGACGCCCTGGTTTGCCTCGATGACCGCATTCGCAATGACGGACGAGATGAGCTTGATCGCCCTGATCGCGTCGTCGTTGCCGGGAATGACATAGTCGACAAGGTCGGGATCGCAGTTGGTATCGGTGATCGCGACGATCGGGATGTGAAGTTTGCGCGCTTCTGCAACGGCGATGTCCTCATTGTGGGGATCGACGACGAACATCACGCCGGGGAGTTTTCTCATCTCCTTGATGCCGCCGAGGTTCTCCTGAAGTTTCGCCATCTCCTTTTTGAGCCCGAGCACTTCCTTCTTGGGAAGAAGATCGAACTCGCCGCTCTGCTCCATTCTCTCGAGCTTTTCAAGATAATCGATCCTGCCGCGGATGGTCTTGAAGTTCGTGAGCGTACCGCCGAGCCAACGGGAATTGACGTAGTACTGGCCGCAGCGCTCCGCCTCTTCCTTGATGGCGTCCTGCGCCTGTTTCTTGGTGCCCACGAAGAGCACGCTCTTGCCCTCTTTCACTGCCTCGACGACAAAGCTGTACGCCGTTTCGACGAGCGCCGCCGTTTTTTCGAGGTCGATGATGTGGATGTCGTGACGGGCGGCAAAGATGTACTTGCCCATCTTGGGATTCCACTTTCTCGTCTGGTGCCCGAAATGGACGCCCGCTTCGAGAAGCTGTTTCATGGTGATAACTGCCATAATTCCTCCGTTTCTCCTCCCTCTTTTGCGGCAGTTCCGCTCCTATTCCGCATGAAAGATTTACGGAACACGGTGAGCGGCGCAAACGAGGTGTGGATTTGTCTGCGAAACCCCGCAGACTTTTTAAGTATACCACGCCCGCGCGGAAAAAGCAACCGCTTTTGGGGCTGTTTCCCCTATAATTTTCGGGGCGGAGCGGAAATTCCCCGCCCCGCCCGCCAAATACAGACGTTTTTCTGTGTGATGAACATGTCACGAAAAAATTTCCACAGTGAAGTTCTTCGCTTCTCCGATATAATGATCCACATGTTCCCCCGACGCGTTGGGAAGCTCCACCTCCGACGATTCCACAGTGGAGGCTCCGTCCGAAGAGGCATATCCGATCACGCCGCCGACATAATCTCCGCTCGCCGTCACACTGCCGCTGCTGCGGAATTCCTTCCCGATGATGGTGACCGAATCTCTGCTGTCCCCATAGAGATATCCCAGAATGCCGCCGACATAGGAAGCCCCCGAGACGGCGCCCGTATTCGTCATGATCTCGATCCGCAGCACGCAAGTCCCGTACCCGCTCAAATAGTCGTTGAGATGCCCGATGATGCCGCCCGCGTAATCGCCGCGCGCCGTCACGTTGCCGCCGTTCTTCAGATTGCTCAATGTGTAACTGCCTGTCTTGATAAGGCTCCCCGCGATGCCGCCGACATAGGCCTGCCCCGTGACGTCTGCCGTGTTGGTGCAATCCGTCAGCGTTCCCGCCGTGAATCCGGCGATCCCGCCCACACAGTTGCCCCTTGCGGTATAATCGACCGTGACTGCGTTATCGCATCCCGTCACGGAATACCCGCAGCCGACATAGCCGCCCAAATAGGCATACGGGACGGAGTTGATGTATTCATATCCCGCCGCGGTGACCGAAGAACCCGCATTGCTGCAATCCCGGAGCGCGATCGTCCCGAGATATCCCGCAAGTCCGCCGACATACGCATTTCCGCTCACAACCGCTTTGCTTTCGGACCGCTCGATCACCGAACTTTCCGAATCGGAAGCGGCATACCCGAAGAAACCGCCCGCATAGTTGCCGCTTGCCGTCACATTGCCGCTGTTCCGGAATTCCGCCCCGATGACGCTCACCGAATCCTGGCTGTTTGTATAGAGATATCCGAAAAAGCCGCCGACATAGGAAGCGCCCGAGACAGCGCCGGTATTTGTCATGATTTCGAGTCGCACGGTACAGTTACCGTACCCGCTCATATTGTCGATGAGGTGTCCGATGACGCCTCCCGCATAATCGCCGCCCGCCGATACGGTGCCGCTGTTATTCAGATTGCTCAATATGTAGCTGCTTGTTCTGGAAAGGCTCCCCGCGATGCCGCCGACATAGGAGATCCCCGTGACGTCCGCCGCGTTGGTGCAGTCCGTCAGCGTTCCCCCCGTGAAGCCGACGATCCCGCCCACATAATTGCAATTTTCCGCTGTCACAAATCCCGAAGCAGTCACCCCCGAGATCGCGTTGGTGGTGTATCCGCACAGGATCCCGACGTAATTCTTTACATTCTCGGTCGTGACCGTGATATTGGCGCCCGTCAGTTTTACGTTGGAAATCGCGCCCGTCACGTTTCCGAACAGCCCCACATATTCGGTCTGATTGGAAATTTTCAACCCCGAAACGGTGAAGTTCCTTCCGTCGAACGTTCCCGCAAAGGGCGCGGAAGCCCTTCCGATGGGCACCCATTCCACACCCGCAAGGGCGATGTTGTTTGCAAGGCTTACCGTCTTTCCCGAGAAATTGGTGCCTGTGTTTACAAGATGGGCAAGCCCCGCCAGATCTTCGGGCGTCTTGATCTCGAAGGTCTTTTCGGAAGCATTGTACCACTCCGTACTGCTTTGCGGGCCGTCGAAGGGTTCCGCCCCTTCGCACCATACGCAGGTACCGTTGTAATAATAGTGTCCCGTTTCGGGAACATAATCGTTGATATAGCTATATCCGCATTTCGTGCAGGTATACCGTGTATAACCCCGCTCTTCGCAGGTGGGATCCACTTTGGATTCGGTAAACGTTTCATGCGGGCAGGAGTTATCATCGATGTCGACCGTATACACTGTCCCATCGTCCATCGTGATCACAACGCGCCCCGTATCGTCGATGGTGATATTTTTGATCGAGATGGCTGCGGCTCTCACGCCCGTGTCCAGCTCTCCGAAGAACCAGTTCCCGTTCTCGCCGATATGGGGCGTGACGCCGTCTTGACCGTCTTGGCCCGCTTCGCCCTTGAACAGGGCGATGAGGTCTTCGAGCGAGCCCTCAAAACCGAGCTCCTGCGCTTGGGCATAGACGCGCTCGATCGTCCAGACGTCATCGGGATCTTTTTCGCTGTCCCCGCTCCATGAGCCGCCGCCGTCCGATGAGCTACTGCCGTCCGACGAATCGATGCCGCAAGAGGCAAGCCCGAGGCAGAGGCAAAGGATCGCCGCAAGGGCAAAGAGAACTGTCCAAAACTTTCGTTTCATGTATTTTCTCTCCTTTTCTTGATTTTTGGTTTCCCCGCAAGGGGGCCGAACTTTCATCCCCGGGATTCTTCGACACGCCGCTTTTAGCAGCGGCGGCTCAGAATGACGCGGCCTCCTTGCTGCCCCTTTTAGGGGAAGTCCCCGAAGGCACCACTTGCTGCCCCTTTTAGGGGAAGTCCCCGAAGGGGAAAGAGGTTTTCGCGTCAGGAAACCCCTCAGTCGCCTGCGGCGACAGCTCCCCTGAGAGGGGAGCCAAGGGAGTCTCCTTGCTGCCCCTTTTAGGGGAAGTCCCCGAAGGCACCACTTGCTGCCCCTTTTAGGGGAAGTCCCCGAAGGGGAAAGGGGTTTTCGCGTCAGGAAACCCCTCAGTCGCCTGCGGCGACAGCTCCCCTAAGAGGGGAGCCGAGGAAACCTCTTGCTTCCCCTGTAGGGGAAGTACCCACGCAGCGGGGGATAGGGTTTTCAAAAGGTGGGTTCTCGGACATGCCACGTTCAAATATCGTCAGCTCAAACAATGAGCGACTTGATTTTCTTTTCGAGGACGTCCTTGCCCTCGCCTGTGATCCCCGAGAACATGATGACGTTCCCCTCGCCCAAGCCTAACCCGTTCGCACAGGCGCGCACGCGCTCTTTTGCCTTCATACGGGAGAGCTTGTCGCACTTTGTGGCGATGACCGTAAACGGGAGGATGTGGTAATTCAGAAACGCGAGCATCTGCAGATCGTCCGCGGAGGGGTCACGGCGGATGTCCGTGAGCACGAAAACGTGCGTGATGTCCTCTTTCCTCTCGAAGAACTTATCGAGCGTCTTCGCCCACTTTGCCTTTTCCTCTCTGCTGACGGCGGCGTAGCCGTACCCCGGAAGATCGGCAAGCAAAAACTCCCCGAAATCGAAATAATTGACAAGCCGCGTCCTGCCGGGCTCCGAACTCGTTTTGGCGAGCTTTTTCTGCCCCGCAAGCAGATTGATGAGGGTGGATTTCCCCGCATTGGACTTCCCGCAGACGGCGATCATGGGCTTATCGGGCTTGATGAACTGCGATTCGGTCGCCGCAGATGTGATGAATTTTGCCTGAAATGCCATCTCACGCCCTGCCTTCCGCGGGGATCGCGGCGCGGAACACCTCGTCCACGTCGCTCACGCAGATGAAATTGAGTTCCTTCCGTACCTCTTCGGGGATCTCCTCGACGTCCTTTTTGTTCTCCTCGGGAATGATGACGTCATGGATGCCGACGCGGGACGCCGCGAGCGCCTTCTCTTTGAGGCCGCCGATGGGCAGAACTTTCCCGCGGAGGGTGATCTCTCCCGTCATGGCGATGTCCCGCCGCACGGGCTTCCCCGTGAATGCGGAGAGGATCGCCGTCGCCATCGTGATGCCCGCGGAAGGCCCGTCTTTGGGCGTCGCGCCCTCGGGGACATGGATATGGATATCCCGTTTTTCGAAATCTTCCCCGGGAATGCCGTACTTGTCCGCATGGGCGCGGATATAGGAGATGGCGGCGTGCGCCGATTCCTTCATGACGTCTCCGAGCTTGCCCGTGAGCATGACTTCGCCCTTGCCCTGCATGGCGGAAACTTCGATGGTGAGGGTCGTCCCGCCGACGGCCGTCCATGCGAGCCCCGTCGCCGCGCCCACTTCGTCCTCGGGAAGCATCTCCCCTTCCCGCAAAAACCGCTTTGCGCCGAGGAATTTTTCAAGGTTCTGTTTGGTGACGGTGATCTTCTGCGTCTCGCCCTTGGCGATGCGCACCGCCGCCTTTCTGCATACCGTGCCGATGGTACGCTCGAGGGTACGCACCCCCGCTTCCATCGTATAGCCGTCGATGATCGCCCCGATCGCGCCGTCCGTAAAGCGGAGATTCTCCTCGGAGAGTCCGTTCTCCTTGCGCTTTTTGGGCACGAGGTAGCGCTTTGCAATCTGCTCTTTCTCCTGCGGCGTATAGCCCGAGAGCTCGATGATCTCCATTCTGTCTCTAAGCGGCATGGGAATGGTGTCGAGGGTGTTCGCCGTCGCGATGAACATCACTTTGCCGAGGTCGTACTCGACTTCGAGATAGCGGTCGCGGAAAGTGGAATTTTGCTCGGGGTCGAGCACTTCCAGTAGGGCGTCCGCGGGATCTCCCCGCATGTCCATGGAGATCTTGTCCACTTCGTCGAGAAGGAACACGGGATTGATACAGCCCGCGTTTTTCATCTCGAAGAGGATCCGTCCCGGCATTGCGCCGATGTACGTGCGCCTGTGACCGCGGATCTCCGCCTCGTCCTTGAGCCCGCCGAGGCTCATGCGCACGAATTTTCTCTTTAAGGCGCGGGCGATCGATCTTGCGACGCTCGTCTTGCCCACCCCGGGGGGGCCGACAAGGCACAAAATGGGCGCTTTGAGTTCGCCCGTCAGTTTCAGGACGGCGAGATATTCGATGATCCGCTCCTTGATCTTTTCAAGGCCGTAGTGATCCTCTTCGAGCACCCGCTCCACGTCGGAGAGGAGTTCGGTGTCCTCGGTCTCTTCCTTCCACGGGAGATCGAGAAGCCAGTCCGCATAGTTGCGGAGCACCGTATACTCTGCGGAAGAGGTCGGCATCTTGTCCATGCGGGCGAGCTCGGAGAGCGCCTTTTCCTCGACGGGCTTGGGCATGCCCTTTTGGAGAATGCGCTCCCTCAGGCGCTCGTTCTCCGCCACGTCGTCGCCGAGTTCCTGGTGGATCGCCTTCAACTGTTCGCGAAGGAAATACTCCTTTTGCGATTTATCGATGTTTCTGCGCACGTCCTGCGCGATCTTCTTTTCGAGCCGTCCGATCTCGAGCTCGTCGTTCAGGCTCTGCTCAAAGAGGCGCAAACGGCGCACGGCGTTCTCCTCTTCCAGGATCTCGAGCTTCCGCTCCTCGCGGATGCGCAGATGATAGGTGCAGACGTTGATGTATACGTCGATATCCGCGATGCCGACAAGGACGTTTTCAAGCTCCTTGGAGATCTTGTTTTCGGTCTCGGTGAGCTCCCGCACGAGCTCCTTTGCGGTGCGGAAATACGCCTCTTCGAGGTTGGGATCCCCATGCTCGGTGAGGATCTCGTCCGTGACGGCGTAGAGATACCCGCTCTCCGTGGAAAAGCCCCGCGCCCGCGCACGGTAGAGCCCCTCGACATAGATGCGCATGCGATCCCCGGGCACGCGGGTTGTCTGGCGGATCCGCGCGACCGTGCCCACGGGGTTGAGATCGCCCGCTTCGGGGATCTCCTTGTCGGGATTTTTTTGTTTGGCGAGAAAGACGTAGCCGTCATTGACGTCCGCCCGCTCCACGGCGGCGAGGGAAAGCCCGCGCCCCACGTCGAACATCGCGCTGGTGTTCGGAAAGATCAGCTGCGTGCGCATGGGAATGACGGATAAAATTCTGACTTGTGCATAATTTTCCATAAGAATACTCCGTATACCATTATATCACACTTTTTGAGATTTTTCAAACGATCCTTCGCACATTTCTCATTGTTGTTCTCGGCCCCCCTCGAGGGGGAGCCAAGGGTTCGCCCTTCTTGCTTCCCCTCAAGAGGTCGCCGAGGGGGCCCACCTCAGTCACCTGCGGTGACAGCGTCTCATGCGGGTAGCACCCCGCGCTCAGTCAGCATTTGCCCGAGCATATGGGCAAATGCCAAGAAAATTTTGCGCCAAAGATT
>CANPYD010000033.1 GCA_947587775.1 uncultured Clostridia bacterium | reverse complement strand
CCCTTCGACTTAATGTCCTGTGAAATAGAAAAGGGACGGCCGAATCGCTTTTACAAGGCAGAAAACTAACCCCTCGCTCGTATTTGTTTTGTGCTCGCGCCGATAAGGCGCGAGCACAAAAGAAATCGAGCGAAACATTTCAGTATCCCAAAAACTCCACGCCCTTTAAGAGGACGTCGTTCACGATCTCCCCCGAAATAACGTAAAAGATGATCTTGCCGTGCCGTTCGCTCTTCACAAGCCCCACATCCTTCAAAAACCGCAGCTGGTGGGAGACCGTCGTCTGGTTGATGCCGAGCACGCGGGAGATATCCGTCACGCACATCTCGGTGATCGCGAGCGCGGAGAGGATCCTGAGCCGCGTCCCGTCCGAAAAGATCGAAAAAAAGCGCACGAGGGAGGTCAGGAGTTCGCCTTCGGGGACGTAATCCTCCACCATATCCTTCGTGCGCCTGTCGAGCAACAATGTTTCCGCCATAAAAGTACCTCCTTTTATGACAGAATAACATATGCCGTGCTGCGCATATGCGCTATTTTGTGCGATTTTTGACGAATTTTGCCGAAACGGTTATGCCATGGTGGGCTCGTAGCCCGCTTCGCGCACCGCGGCAAGAAGGGCCTCGTCCGCAACCTCTTCTTTGAGGGTCACGACGGCAGTCTTCTTTTCGAGGCTCACGTCCGCCTTCTTCACGCCCTCCACCTTCTCGAGCGCGTCCGTGACATGCTTCACGCAGTGCATGCACATCATTCCTTCCACATGGATCGTCTTTTTCATACTATCATCTCCTTTTTGATTGTTTTCGTTCATTTCTATCGAAGGCACGGGGGAAGAAACACTTTCCTCCATACCCCCGCCATGGACACTCCCATTCATGCCCCCTCCGAGGACGTTTTTCTCCACGCCCCCTCCATTGGAGGGGGGTAGGGGGGTGGGCACAGGCGCCCTTCTCCCGAAGCGGACGAGCCGCAGGGCGTTCGTCACGACAAAGAGCGAGGAAAGACTCATCGCCGCCGCCCCGATCATGGGGTTGAGCGAGACCCCCGCCCACGCGAACGCGCCCGCCGCGAGCGGGATCCCGATGCAGTTGTAGAAAAACGCCCAGAACAGGTTCTGTTTGACGATGCGCATCGTGCGTTTGGAGAGGGCGAGCGCACGGGGCAGGGCGGAGAGATCCCCGCTGACGAGCACCGCGTCCGCGCTCTCGATCGCAACGTCCGTGCCGTTGCCCATCGCGATCCCCACGTCTGCCTCTTTCAAAGCGGGCGCGTCGTTGATCCCGTCCCCCACCATGGCGACGCACCCTCTTCCGCGTTTCGTTTCATGTTGCTCCCGCGCTTCGCGGACGAGGCGCAGTTTATCCTCGGGCAGAAGCTCGGCGCAGAGGCATCCGTCATAGGGCGGGAAGCCCGCCTCTTTGGCGATATAGCTTGCGACCGCTTGATTGTCCCCCGTGAGCATGACGGGAAGGCATCCCATGCCGCAAAGCTCCGCGATTGCCGCGCGGCTCCCCTCTTTCAACGTGTCGGCGAGGGCGAAGAGGGCGAGCACCTTGCGCCCGTCGGAGAGGAAAAGCACCGTTTTCCCCTCGGCGGTGAGTTTTTCAAAGATATCCAGCCGATCCCCGAACGTCACGCCGCGCGCCTGCATCATGCGCTCGTTGCCCAAAAAATAAGTCTTGCCGCCGACCGTGCCGACCGCCCCCTGCCCGACGACATATTCGACGTCTTGGGCTTCATCGCCCTCCCCGCAGTAGTCCGCAACGCACTGCGCGAGGGGATGGTTGAGTTTGCTTTCGAGGGCGTAGGCAATGCGGAGTGTTTGGGGGCGGACCCCCTCCCCTACCCCTCCCCCTGACGCAGGGGGAGGGCAAGCGGAAAAGTCCTCAAACCAAACGACCTTGGGTTTCCCCTCGGTGAGCGTCGCCGTCTTATCGAGCATGATCTCGTCCACCGACGCCATCTTTTGCAGCGCTTCCGCGTTTTTATAAAGAACGCCGAGCGCCGCGCCCCTGCCCGTCGCCGCCATGATCGCAACGGGCGTCGCCAGCCCCAATGCGCAGGGACAGGAGATGACGAGCACGCAGACGGCATAATTCATCGCCTCGGACAGCACTCCCGCAGCAAAATACCAGATGAGAAAGGTCGCGGCGGCGATGAGGAGCACGGCGGGCACAAAGACGGCCGCGATCTTATCGGCGAGCTTTTGGATGGGAGCCTTTGTCGCCCCCGCCTCGCGCACCATTCGGACGATCGCGGAGAGCATGGTATCCGCGCCGACCTTTTCCGCCCTGATTTTGAGGTAGCCGCTCCTGACGATACACGCGCTCACCGCCTTGCTTCCCTCGGTGAGTTCCACGGGCAGGCTTTCCCCCGTTACGGCGGACTGATCGACAAAGGCGTGCCCATCGAGCACAGTGCCGTCCACGGGGACGGCTTCCCCCTGCCGCACGAGGACGGAATCTCCCGTCTCGACTTCGGAGAGCGGCACCGTCTGCTCCCGCCCGTCCCGTACCACCGTCACGGTGTCGGGGGCAAGCGAGCGGAGATTTTCGATCTCTCTGCCCGTCCGTTTTTTGGATCTGTCCTCGAGCCATTTCCCGAGGCACACGAGCGTTACGATCATCGCCGCCGATTCGAAATACAACTCATGCGTCTCGGGATGCAGGCAGGCGAGGACGACGCTGTACACAAAGGAGACGCCCGCGCCCAACGAGACGAGAGTATCCATATTCGGCACAAGTTTGAACGCCGCGCGCACGCCGCTCACAAAAAATTTATAATTGAGGAGCAGAATGACGGCAGTGATCCCGAGCTGAAAACCGTGATTGAGCCATCCCATCGGTGCGGGAAGACCGATCATGTGCCCCATGGAGAGATACATCACGGGGACGAGCAGGACGGCGGAGAGCAAAAAGCGCACAAAGAGGGTGAGCTTCTCTTTTCTTTTTTCGGGGATCTTGCCATAGTCGTACGCGCCGTAGCCGAGAGAGACGACCGTGCTCTTGATCCGCGCGTCGGTGATGATATTTTCGTCGAACGTGACGTCCATGCACTCTCCCATGAGGGAAACGGTGCAGGCGGAGACCCCTTCGAGCTTCTTCACGGTGCGTTCGATCCCCGAAGAGCACGCCGCACAACTCATGCCCGTCACAGAATATTTCTTTTTCATGAAAACTTCCTGAACAGATCCACGATCTCGTCGAGCGCTCCCTCGTCGCCTTCCCTGATCTGCTCTACCACACACCCGTGCAGATGCTTTTGGAGAATGACGGCGGAAAGGCTCTTGACGGAAGCGCCCACCGCGGCGAGCTGGACGAGGATATCGTCGCAGTACCTGTCCTCTTCCACCATGCGCTTAATACCGTTCACCTGCCCCGCAATGCGGTTGAGACGGGAAACAATCGTTTTTTTATCCTCTGCGGAGCGGACGGTCTTCCGCTCTTCCCGATGGCAGCACTGTTCTTCCATACAGATCCTCCTTAATACCCTTATGGGGTATTTATAGTATAGCACGTCTCCCTCTCTCCTGTCAAGGATTTTGAAGTGGATTTTTCGGGCGCAAAGAAAAAGCCCTCCCAAGGAGGGAGATAGGGCTTTATGCCCCCTCCCAAGGAGGGAGATAGGGCTTTATGCCCCCTCCCAAGGGGGAGATAGGGCTTTATGCCCCCTCCCAAGGAGGGGGGTAGGGGGGTGGGCAATGGTTCTGATTACGTCGTTCCTTATTCCTTGCCTTCCCCTCGAGGGGGTGCCGAGGAGCGAACCGCCGCATAGAAAAAGGCTCTCCCCAAAGGGAGAGCCAAGCGTTTACGCGGATTTTTTATACACAAGGCGCGGTTTTGCGCCGTCCGTCACGCAGTCGCGGGTGATGATGACTTCCTCGACGTTCTTCTCGGACGGGATATCGAACATCACGTCGATCATGAGTCCCTCGATGATCGTCCTCAGTCCCCTTGCGCCCGTCTTTAGGCGGATCGCGGTATTTGCGATCTCCCGCACGGCGCCGTCCTCGACGGTGAGTTTCACGCCGTCCAGCCCCACCAGCTTCTGATATTGCTTGATGATCGCGTTCTTCGGCTTGGTGAGAATGCTCACGAGGGCGTCCTCGTCGAGCGCCTGCAAGCTCACGACGATGGGAATGCGCCCGACAAATTCGGGGATGAGCCCGAACTTTGTGAGATCCTGCGGCTTGACGTCCTCGAGAAGGGTATAGTCGACGTCCTTCTCCCCAAGCTTTACCTTGCCGCCGAAGCCGAGCCCCGAATCGTCCTTCCTCGCGGAGACGATCTTATCGAGTCCTACGAACGCGCCGCCGCAGATGAAGAGGATATTCGTCGTATCGATCCGCATGCAGTCCTGCTGGGGGTGCTTTCTCCCGCCCTGCGGGGGAACGTTGGCGACGGTGCTCTCGATGATCTTGAGAAGCGCCTGTTGCACGCCTTCGCCCGAGACGTCCCGCGTGATGGAGACGTTCTCCCCCTTCCGCGCGATCTTGTCGATCTCGTCGATATAGATGATCCCCCTCTGCGCCTTTTCGATGTCGTAATCGGCGTTCTGGATGAGTTTCAGGAGGATGTTTTCGACGTCCTCGCCGACGTAACCCGCTTCGGTAAGCGTCGTCGCGTCCGAAGTCGCAAAGGGCACATTGAGGATCTTTGCGAGCGTCCGCGCGAGGAGCGTCTTGCCGCTTCCCGTCGGTCCCAAAAGAAGGATATTGCTCTTTTCGATCTCCACATCGTCGCTCTTGAGCCCTTCCGCCATCGCATTGATGCGCTTGTAGTGATTGTAGACGGCGACGGAGAGGACGCGCTTCGCCTTGTCCTGCCCGATGATATATTTATCGAGCTCCTCTTTGATCTCCGTAGGTTTTTTGAGTTCGATCTTCTCGGTGGGCATGGAGGACGGGGTCTTGTCGAGCATATCCCGGCAGAGCTCCACGCACTCGTCACAGATAAAGATCCCCTCGGGACCCGCGATGAGTTTTTTTGTTTTCGCCTTCTCCTTCCCGCAGAAGGAGCAGCGTTGTTCGTATTTTGCCATATCAACTCCTGTTTTTTGAAACCCCTCAGTCACTTCGTGACAGCTCCCCTACAAGGGGAGCCAAGGGACGGTCGCAAGTGATTTGGAACTCGCCCCACCCCCTTAGTCCCCCTCCCACGGAGGGGGCTGCATGGCTCCTCCTGAGGAGGAGCTGTCACCGCAGGTGACTGAGGTGGGCACCTCTTAAGCGGAATTCACTTCCGCCCTGGGCGACCCAATTTGTCGAACCCCTTCGACTTCATGTCGTGACAAGCGTACGAGACAGTGACTTAATATCCCAAAAGCGCAACTTTCCCCGCTCGTATTTGTTTTGTGCTTGCACCGACAAGGCGCAAGCTTAAAACAAATCGAGCGAAACTTACCTCGTAATATACACCTTATCGATCAGTCCGTACTCCATTGCCTCGTCGGCGGAGAGATAGTTGTCTCTGTCCGTGTCGCGGGCGACCACGTCGTAGGGCTTCCCCGTGTTTTCGGAGAGGATCTGCGTCATCTTGTCCTTGATACGGAGAATATGCTCCGCATGGATCTTGATATCGCTCGCCTGCCCCTGCGCGCCGCCGAGGGGCTGGTGGATCATGATCTCACTGTTTTTGAGCGCATACCGCTTGCCCTTCGTGCCCGACGAGAGGAGAAACGCCCCCATGGACGCCGCAAGTCCGATACAGATCGTGGAAACATCGCATTTGATATAATTCATCGTATCGTAGATCGCCATGCCGGCGGAGACGGATCCTCCGGGGCTGTTGATATACAGGCTTATATCCTTCCCGGGATCCTTGCCTTCGAGATAAATGAGCTGCGCGACGACGGTATTGGCAAGTGCGTCGTCGATCTCGCCCGAAAGAAAGATGATCCTGTCTTCCAAAAGGCGGGAATAGAGATCGTAACTGCGCTCGCCGCTCGACGTGCGCTCCACAACATAGGGAATGAGGACACTGTTCGTCATGAGGTCTCTCCTTGTTTTTACTCAGCCTTGGGCTCTTCCTGATAGACGACCATCTCGTTGTTTGCGAGAAGGAAGTCGAAGAGCTTGGTGATACGGATATCGTTTTCGATGTATTCGCGCTGGCGGGGATCGAGCGTCTTTTCGTACTCCGCGGGCTCCTTGCCGACGGAAGCCGCCTGCTCGGCGATCTTTGCCGCCGTCTCCTCCTCGCTTGCCGTGATGTGCTCGACGTCTAAAAGTTTTTCGATGATGAGCTGGTGCAGGACGGACGTGCGCGCCTCTTCTTCGAAATTCTTCTTGTATTCGTCGCGCGTCGTGCCGATATAGCTATAATAATCCTCCGCACGGATGCCCTGATACATCAGGCTCTGTTCGAGTCTGCGCAAGGACATCTCTTCCTGCCGCTCGATGAGAGCGTCGGGGATCTCCGCGGAAGCGGTCTTGGCGATCTCGGTGAGAATGGAATTTTCGGTCTCGTTGCGGGAACGGCTCTCGGCGTTCTTTTCGAGACGCTCGCGCACCTTCGCCTTGTAGGCGTCGAGGTTGTCCGAGCCCATCTTCTTCGCAAACTCGTCGTCGAGCGCGGGAAGCTCCTTCCCCGTGATCTTATGCAGGGTCACGGTGAATACGGCGGGCTTGCCCTTGAGGTTTTCCGCCTGATAATCTTCGGGGAAGACGACGTCGATGTCGCGCGTCTCGCCGATCGCCATGCCGGCGACCGCTTCCTCGAAGCCGGGGATAAAGCTGTGGGAACCGAGCTCGAGATCGTGTCCCTCTGCGGAGCCGCCTTCAAACTCCTTCCCGTCCATCTTGCCCACGAAGTCGATGTTGACGATATCGCCCATCGCGGCGGGACGGTCGGTGACGTCCACGCTCTTTGCGATGCGTTCACGGGTCGCCTGAATGTCCGCGTCCACGGCGGCGTCCGTAACAGTATACTCATATTTGTTGATTTTTATACCCTTGTACTGCCCGATGGTGACGTCGGGTTTGACGGGCACCGTTGCGATCAGGACGACGTTCTCTTCCGAGAAATTCTCGCCGAGGGAGAGTTCGGGCTCGCCGACCGCGGTGAAGTTGTCCTTCTCCTTTTCGAGGATTGCGTCGTAGTGCTCCTGATAGAGCAGGTTGAGCGCTTCCTCATAAAAGAGCGCCTTGCCGTAGTACATTTCGAGCACCGCCTTGGGCGCCTTGCCCTTGCGGAAGCCGTTGACCGTATAGCGCTTTCTGTTCTGCACATACGCCTTTTGGTTCGCCTCCGCCCATTCTTCGGGCGTGAAGGTGATCTCCACCTTGACGGTACTCTTTTCTGCGGGTGTCACTTTGTAATCCATTTTATTTACTCCTGTCTGTTTGATTTCCGTATTCTGCCAAATCACATTTTAACATATCGCACGCCAAAAGGAAAGCGATTTTATTTACAATTTTGTTTTTTTGGGGTATAATGAGACGAAACCGCAAGGAGGAACCGCCGTGCCGCAGGACGCCTTTACGCTGCGCCTCGTCGCAAAAGAACTCAACGCCGCTCTCTCGGGGGGGAAGATCAACCGCATCAACCAGCCTTCGAGAGAAGAGCTTTCCCTTATTATATACACCGGGAAAGGGACGGTCAAACTCGTTTTGAGTGCAAATGCCGCAACTTGCGGCGCCTATTTTTGCGGGGAGGGAGAGGAGAACCCGCTCGTCGCCCCCGCCTTTTGCATGCTCTTGAGAAAACATCTGCAGGGCGCGGAGATCCTCGGGGTGGATACGCCCGGGTTTGAGCGCATTCTGCGGTTCAGGCTGATGTGCCGCACCGAATTTACCGTCTCCGAGCGGGTACTCATCGCCGAGATCATGGGGAAGTACTCCAATCTCATTCTGACGGAGAACGGCGTCATTTTGGGCGCGCTCAAGACGACTTCCCTCGACGAACAGACAAAGCGCGTCATTTTTGCGGGAGTCAAATATCTTCCCCCCATTCCGCAGGACAAGGTCGACCCCTCAGACATGGGTGCCCTCTCCGCGCTTCTGCAAGGGGAGATTGCGGACATGGGCCGCTTTCTTTTCATGAACGTGCGCGGGCTCGCCCCCACGACGGCGGAGGACATTGCAAAGACCTATCGCGGCGGGGATCTCGCCCGCCATGTGCATGACTACATCTTTTCGGATGAGATCTCTCCCCGCGTCGTCGAACGGGACGGAGCCGCCGTCGATTTCACGGCGCGCGGCACGGAAGGGATCCCTTATCCGACTCTCTCCGAAGCCCAGTCTGCCTTTTATGAGCGGAACCGCGCCGAAAAACGCACGCTGGCGCTCAGCCGCAAGCTCCTTTCGACCCTTCGGAACGCCAAAAAGAAGCAGGAGAAGCAGCTCGCGCAGATCCTCGAAAAACAGCTCGCCTCGGCGGATGCGGAGCAAAACAGAATGCGCGGAGATCTCGTCACCGCCAATCTGTACGCCCTCACGCGGGGAATGAAGGGGTTTGAGGCGGAAAACTGGTTTTCGGGAACGGGAGAGAAGGTCGCCGTTCCCCTCGATCCCCGTCTGGCCCCCTCCGAAAACGCGCAGGCGTACTATAAAAAATACAGAAAGCAGAAGCGCACCCTCGAAGCGCTCGCCCCCCGCGAAAAGGAAACCAAAGAGGAGCTCTCCTATCTCGACAGTCTTTTGGCGCTCACGGAGAGCGCGAAAGAGGAAGAAGATCTCAAGAGTATCGAGGAAGAGCTGTATTCTGCGGGGCTTCTGGAACAGCCCGCGGTGAAAAAGAAGAAGACGGTGCAACCTGTGGGCTTCCGCACATATGAAATCGGCGGCATGCGGATCTACGCGGGCAGAAATAACCTGCAAAACGACGCACTTGTGCGCCAAAGTGCGCCCGAGGACATATGGCTGCACGCGCAGAGGTACCATTCCTGCCACGTCGTGATCAAATCGGGCGGGAAAGAGGTGCCCGAAGACGTCCTTGCCTTTGCGGCGGGACTGTGCGCGCTCCATTCGGACGCCCACGGCGAAAAGATCCCCGTCGATTACTGCCCCGTGAAATTCGTCAAGAAACCGCCCAAGTCCAAGGCGGGCTTCGTGATCTATTCGAACTTCCGCACCACCCTCGGCGACCCCGCCGCCCCTCGGCTCCCCCTTTGACGCGTCCCACTCGGCTCCCCTTGTAGGGGAGCTGTCGCGCCGCCCTTGCGCGACTGAGGGGGTGTCGGTCTCATTACCCTGAGGGCGTTCTCAATTACGTCATGGTGAGCTTGTCGAACCATCACCTTGTTTATAATGCGGTGATCCTTCGACACGCCGCAAAGGCGCGGCGGCTCAGGATGACGTGATTAGAAGCGATGCCCATCCCCCCTTGCCCTCGCCCCTTCGGGGAGAGGGTGTCACGCAGTGACGGGTGAGGGGCATAACGTAAGACCGCATTCCCCCCACCTGACGCGCTTCGCGCGCCACCCGCCCTCAAAGGGAGCAGGTCCCCCCACCACCGTCTGCGGCGGAGCCTCCCCCCCGAGGGGAAGGCAAGAAAGTACATCACATACAAAAAACCGAC
>CANPYD010000032.1 GCA_947587775.1 uncultured Clostridia bacterium | reverse complement strand
AGCATCTATCCTTCCGCCCAAGGGGGAGTTTTCCGCAAGACCAACCGCGCGGGCGGCATCGAGGGGGGCATGAGCAACGGCGAAGAGATCGTGCTCCGCGCCGCGATGAAGCCCATTCCCACCCTGATGCGGGGGCTCGATACGGTGGATATCGCAACCGGCAAGCCCGCCCGCGCCGCCACCGAGCGCAGCGATATCTGTGCGATCTTCGCCTGTGAGCGGGTGCTCGAGAGCGCACTCGCCGCAGTGCTTGCGGAAGTCGTCACAGAACGCCTCGGCGGGGACACCATGGCGGAGCTCATCACGCGCTACGGAGCACTCTCATGAAAACCGAACGTATCAAGGGAAAAGCGAGCGCGCGGGAGAGCGTCGTCGTTTGCAGGAAAGATGTTTTCAAGGCGGAACTTGCTCCGCGGAGAGACAAACTTTCGGGCGGCGGCGGGATCCTGTTCACCGATTCAAACGTCTACGCGATTTACCGTAAAAAAATCGAAATGAACCTTGCGGGCGTGCCCGTCTTTGTCATGCCCGCGGGAGAGGAGCATAAAAACGAGCAGACGCTGTTCTCGCTCCTGAGGGCGATGGCGGAACACGGGCTCAGGCGCAATTCCACCCTCGTCGCGCTCGGCGGCGGCGTTGTGGGGGATATCGGCGGCCTCGCGGCGAGCCTCTATATGCGGGGGATCACCTGTATTCAGGTTCCGACGACCCTGCTTGCGCAGGTGGACAGCTCCGTGGGCGGCAAGACCGCCGTGGACTTCTGCGGCGTGAAAAATCTTGTCGGGGCGTTTTATCCGCCCGAATTTGTCTTTGCCGATCCGTCCTTTTTGAAGACGCTCCCCCCGCGCGAGATCCGTTGCGGGCTCGGGGAGATCGTAAAGCACGCCGCCTTGAACGGCGAACTCTTCGATCTGCTCTCCCAAAACAGGGAGAAGCTCTTCGATCTGAAATTCCTCGGCGAAATCGTGCCCAAGAATATCGCGATCAAGGCGGACGTCGTGCGGAAGGATCCCACGGAAAAGGGCTTGAGGCGCTGTCTCAACCTCGGGCACACGACGGGACACGCCGCCGAGCTTTCGGGCGCTGAGCTCTCGCACGGAGAGTGCGTGCTCGTGGGACTCCTTTACGAGAGCCGCATCGCCCGCAAATATCTCGATGCGGACGGGGAATATCTTTCCGCACTGGAAGAATTGATACGCTTCGTCCTTGCGGGGGCGGATTGGAAGGGGATCGACGTCGGACATGCGGCGCGCCTTGCCCTTCTCGATAAAAAGAACACAAAACAGGGGGAGATCACGCTCACCGTGCCCGTCAAAAAGGGGGAATATGCCATGTTGGAACTTCCCTTTGCGGCGTACGAGCACGATCTCTCGGAGATCGGAGAGAGTTTATGAGGCTTGCAGTCATCGGCAAGGACGTCTCGAAGTCAGACAGTCCCGCCATTCACGATTTTCTCATGCGCCGTCACTTTTCGGTGGCATGTACTTACGAAAAAGTCAGCATCCCGCCCGAGGAATTTGCGCTGCATGCGGAAGAGCTCTTCTCCCGCTACGACGGATTCAACGTCACCATTCCCTTTAAGGGGGAGATCATTCCCTTTTTGAAAGGACTCGAGGGGGACGCAAAGACGTTCGGCGCGGTGAATACCGTCGTCTCCAAGACCCGCACGGGGTACAATACGGACGGCTACGGCTTCATGCTCATGCTTCAAAACGCGGGCGTTTCCGTCAAGGGGAAGTCCGTCCTCGTGCTCGGCGCGGGGGGCGCGGGCAGAAGCTGTATCAAAAAACTGCTCGACGGCGGCGCAAATGTCTTTGCTTTTGAGCGGGACGGGGCGCGCCTTCAATCCGTCTATCGGGAATTCGGCGGCTTCACTCCCTGCGGGGAAGTCCCCGGACAGTCCTTCGACATTCTTCTGAACTGCACGGGCGTCGGGATGCACAATACGGAAGGGATCCTTCCCTCCGTCCGCTACATGGGCGGCGAGACGGATACCGCAGAGCGGCTGCTTGCCCGCTGTGCGTTTGCTGCCGATCTCATCTATACGCCCGCCGAGTCAGAATTTTTGCGCGTTGCAAGATCATACGGAAAACCGACGCTGAACGGCGCGGCAATGCTCTTCTATCAGGCATATATGGCAGACTGCATCTATCTTTCCCGTCCGTCGGATGCGGAAGAGGCTGGCAGGCTGTGGAAGGAATACAGGGAGGAAATACGATGAAATTTTTGGTGCTCAACGGCGTCAACCTGAACCTTACGGGGCGGCGCGAGAAGGACGTATACGGCGGCGAGACGCTCGAAGAGATCAATAAAGAGATCGAAGCGTTCGTCGAGGGCAAGGGACACAGGGTCGATTTTGTCCAGAGCAACTTCGAGGGAGAGCTCTGCACGCAGATCCAGCGCGCGGAAGGGGTGTACGACGGGATCGTCCTCAACGCGGGCGCCTTCACCCATTACAGCTACGCCATCCGCGACGCGATCGCCTCCGTCTCCGTCCCCGTTGTCGAGGTGCATATGTCCAACGTCCATGCAAGGGAGGAGTTCCGCCATCATTCGGTACTCACCGAAGTCTGCAAGGGCGAGATCCTCGGCTTCGGCAAAAACAGCTATATCTTGGCTTTGGAGAGCTTTTTGATATGAATATCGTACTTTGCGGCATGATGGGGGTCGGCAAATCCAGCGTCGGGATCCGTATTTCCGAAAAGACGGGGCGCCGATGGATCGATACAGACATCGTCATAACCGACCGCCACGGTAGGATCTCGGATATCTTCGAATATTACGGCGAGGCGCATTTCCGCTCCCTCGAGACGGGCGTCGTGCGCGAACTTGCGGATATGGACTCCCTCGTCATCTCTACGGGGGGCGGGCTCGTCTTGAAGCCCGAAAACAACGAACTTCTGAAAAAGAACGGCAAGATCATCTTTTTGCGCGCTTCCGTCGAGACGCTCCTCTCCCGCGTGCGTGCGGATGAGACGCGGCCGCTCCTCAAAGACAACGGCAAGATCGCGGAAAAACTCGGCGAGCTCCTTGTGGAGCGCACGCCTGTCTACGAGGCGGTCGCGGACGGCATCGTCGATACGGACGGGAAATCGGTCGACGACGTCGCCGACGCCGTGATCCGCCTCGCGGAGGGGAAATGAGGGCGCTCGTCACGGGCGGCACCCGCGGGATCGGGCTCGCCGTCTGCCGCCTTCTCGATGAAAAGGGCTATTTTGTCACAGCGCTCTATGCGCGGGATGAAGAGGGGGCGGAAAGAGCGCGGCAGGCACTTCCGTCCGTCCGGTTCGTGCGCGCCGACGTCTCCAACGAAAGAGAGGTGGAAGAAGTCTTTGCGGGGCTTCCCTCGCTCGACGTCCTTGTCAACAATGCGGGCGTCGCCCATTTTTCGCAGGTGCAGGATGCGACGCTTTCCGACTTCGGGCGGGTAATGGGCGTCAATGCGGGCGGCGTCTTTCTCTGTGTGAAGCATGCCGTCCCGAAAATACTCTCCCGCGGCGGTGCGATCGTCAACGTCTCGTCCGTCTGGGGGCAGACGGGGGGAAGCTGCGAGAGCGTATACTCCGCCTCCAAGGGCGCGGTCATCGCCTTTACGAAGGCAGTTGCCAAGGAACTCGCGCCCTCAAACATCACCGTCAACTGCGTCTGCCCCGGCGTTATCGACACTGCGATGAACGCGCATCTTTCCGAAGCGGACAAAAAAGCCCTCTGCGAGGAGATCCCGCTCGGACGGTTCGGCACTCCCGAAGAAGTCGCATCGGCCATTCTCTTCCTTGCGCAAAACCGTTACATCACAGGTCAGGTTTTGGGCGTAAACGGCGGTTTTTACATCTGAATGAAGTATTATGTCACGCATAATATTGCAATTATGTCAGACATAGTACCTGAAAAACCCCGAAAATCTACTTTTTCCGAAAAAATTCCTCTGAAAAAAGAGGATTTTTTTTCCTTTTTGCGAAATAACAAATGATGAAAGCGTTAAAAGAAAAAACATACCAAAAGGAACGGGCATTCCTCTCGCCCTATGCAAAGCGTTCGGAAGATACGCTCGGACGGGGGAGAGAAGAGACGCCCTGTTCCATGCGGACGGAGTTCCAGCGCGACAGGGACAGGATCATCTATTCCAAATCTTTCTTGCGCCTCAAAAACAAGACGCAGGTCTTTTTCGCACCCGACGGGGATCACTATATGTCCCGCCTCACGCACACCCTCGACGTCTGCCAGATCGCCCGCTCTCTCGCACGCTGCCTCTCTCTCAACGAAGATCTTGCGGAGGCGATCGCGCTCGGGCACGACCTCGGCCACACGCCCTTCGGGCACATCGGCGAGCGCGTCTTAAACGCCCTCTGCCCGGGGGGATTCAAGCACAACGAGCAGTCCCTCCGCGTGGTGGACAAGCTCGAAAAGGACGGCAAGGGGCTCAACCTCACCCATGAAGTGCGGGACGGGATCCTCAACCACACCAAGCGCGGCGCGCCCTGCACCCTTGAGGGAATGGCGGTCTCGCTTGCCGACCGCATCGCCTACATCAACCACGACATCGAGGACGCCATCCGCGCGGGCATTTTAAGGGAAGAGGAACTTCCCGAACAGGCTGTTCGTCTCTTCGGGCGGCGCACGTCCGAACGGATCAACGCCGCGATCACGGATATTTACGAGACGTCGGAAGGAAAGCCCTTCGTGCGGATGTCCGACGAGCGGCAGCGGGCGCTCGACGATCTGCGTGCGTTCATGTTCGAGCGCGTCTACGAGCATGCGAATACGCTCATTCAGGAGAGCGCCGAACGGATGCTCCGCGCCCTCTATACATACTTTCTCGAAAAGCCCGAAGCCCTTCCGCCCCTCTATTTCGGTACGGCGCAGACCGATCTTCCCCGCGCCGTATGCGACTATCTTTCCTCAATGACGGACAGATATGCGATCAATCTCTTCAAATCGCTCTTCGTGCCGCGGGAGGGGAGCGTATGAAGGACGATTTCGCCTCGTTTGTGCAGGAATTAAAGGAAAAGAACGATATTGTCGACGTGATCGGCTCTTACATCAAGTTAGAGCGCCGCGGATACAACTATTGGGCGTGCTGTCCCTTTCATCATGAAAAGACGCCTTCCTTTTCCGTCAACGCGGCGGACAGATATTATCATTGCTTCGGATGCGGCGCGTCGGGGGACGTCATCGGGTTCGTAAAGGAGTACGAGAACGTCGATTTCAACCAGTCCGTGCAGATTCTTGCCGCCCGTGCGGGGCTTCAGGTTCCCGCCAGAGACGACCGTTCCGCCGAAGAAGCCTTGCTCAAAAAAAAGAAGCGGGACAGGCTCTCCGCGCTCATGAAGGACGCCGCGCGCTTCTACCTCGGCAATCTCTACGGCGGAAGGGCGGATGCCCACCTTCAATATCTCTCTTCCCGTTCGATCACCCCCTCCGTCGCGAAAAAGTTCGGGATCGGCGCGTCACTGGACTATGCTTCCCTGCCCGGGCACTTGCTTGCAGCGGGCTATACCCCCGAAGAATGTATCGAGAGCGGCGCCTGCGCCCGTACGGAAGAGGGAAGGCTCATCGACGCGGAAGGGGAGCGGCTCATCATTCCCATCATCAATAACATGGATGAAGTCGTCGCTTTCGGCGGACGGATCTTAAAGCCCACCGACCGCGCCAAATATAAGAACACGCGGGAGACGATCCTCTTCAACAAGAGCAAAAATCTCTACAACATCAACCTTGTCAAGAAGGAAAAACGCGCGGGCGGGCTCCCCAGCCTCATCATGGTAGAGGGGTATATGGACGCCATTTCCCTTTACAGCGCGGGATTCAGGAATGTCGTGGCGAGCATGGGCACCTCTCTTACCAAAGAGCAGGCGCGCCTGTGCAGACGGTATACCGAGAACGTATTCATCAGCTACGACGGCGATTTTGCGGGGCAAAAGGCGAATCTGCGCGGGCTCGATATCTTAAAGGACGAAGGGATCAAGGTCCGCGTCGTTCCCATGCCGGAGGGGCTCGATCCCGACGACGTCGTGCGGAAGATGGGCGCGGAAGGGTATCAGGAGTGCCTCGACAGCGCGATGCCGCTCATCGATTTCAGGATCCTTTCCGTCATGCGGAAGTACGACCTCAAAAAGACGGACGAAGTGCGCGATTTCGTGCGGGAAGCGCTTGCGATCGTGCGCGAGGCGGAGAGCGAGACGGAGCGCGAGGAGCTCCTCAAAAAGATCTCCGCGCAGTCGGGCGTCAGCCTCGGGGCGTTGCAGCGCGATCTCGACCGTCTGCCCGAAGAAGCCGCTCCAAAGCCCCCCAAGATGCGGGAGGAGAGCGCCGAAGGCTGGCGTCTCGCCGCCCGTTTCGTGCTCTGCGCCTGCCTTCTGAGTAAACCCTATGCCGCAGGGTTCGATCTTTCCTCCCTCGGCTGGGAAGAGGACGTCCACAAGACCGTCGCGGAGTACATCATGGCTTCACGGAAGGAAGGGCGGGTGCGCGCCAGCGGCATTTTCGACCTTCTCCCTGACGACAGCGAGATCGCAAATATCCTCAACCTCGATTTTGGGGATAATTTAGAGGGCGAACACGCGGAGACATATTTCCGCGACTGTGTCAAAATGCTCGAACGCAGGACGCTGCAACAGCGGATCGCCGAAGCGCGCAATGCCCTCGCTCAGGCAACAACCGCGGAAGAACGGCGGGAACTTCTTTCCCGCATCGACAGAGATACAAAGAAGATGAAGAACATAGGAGGTTCTCAATGACTGTCACGGAACAGAAACTCAATGAGCTGATCGAAGGACTCTCTTCGGCTTACCGCATGAAGGGGAGCATCTCCACGAACGCGCTCTGCGACGAACTCGAAAAGTACGATTTAAGTCCCCAGCAGATCGAGCAGATCTACAAAGCTCTTCCAGAGATGGGGATCGAGATCTACGACGAGGACGAGAGGGACAAGGAGCTCTTCGAACAGGCGCTCTCGGACATCGGGCTCGACGATCCCGTGAAGATGTACCTGAAGGACATCGGACGGGTGCCCCTTCTTTCGGGGGACGAGGAAGTCGAGCTCGCCCGCAAGATGCAGGACGGGGACGAGGCGGCGAAGAAGCGTCTCTCCGAGGCGAATTTAAGGCTCGTCGTCTCCATTGCCAAGCGCTATGTGGGCCGCGGCATGCTCTTTCTCGATCTCATTCAGGAGGGCAATCTCGGGCTCATGAAGGCGGTCGAAAAATTCGACTACCAGAAGGGATTCAAGTTCTCCACGTATGCGACGTGGTGGATCCGCCAGAGCATCACGCGGGCGATCGCCGACCAGGCGAGGACGATCCGTATCCCCGTGCACATGGTGGAGACGATCAACAAGCTCACCCGCGTCTCCCGCATGCTCTTGCAGGAGAACGGCAGGGAGCCCACCCCCGAGGAGATCGCGGAAGCCATGGGCATCGAAGTGCAGCGGGTACGCGAGATCCAGAAGATCGCGCAGGATCCCGTCTCCCTCGAAACGCCCATCGGTGAGGAAGAGGACTCGCACCTCGGCGACTTCATCGAGGACGACAAGACGCAGACGCCCGGGGATTCCGTTGCCTTTATCATGCTGAAAGAACAGCTTCTCGGCGTTCTGGATACGCTCACCCCTCGCGAGGAGAAGGTGCTCCGTCTCCGCTACGGCATCGACGACGGCAAGCCCCGCACCCTCGAGGAAGTCGGCAGAGAGTTCAACGTCACCCGTGAGCGCATCCGTCAGATCGAGGCAAAGGCGCTCAGAAAGCTCCGCCATCCTTCGAGGAGCAAGAAACTCAGGGATTTCCTCGACTGATGGAAGGCAGGATCGGAACCATCTGCCGCATGCTCCCCAAGACGGGAGTCTTCGCCGACGTGGGCTGCGATCACGGCTACATGGCGCAGTATATGCTCGAAAACGGACTGTGCGAAAGGGCGTATATCTCCGACATCAGCGAAAAATGTTTAGAGAAGGCGGAAAAACTCCTTCGCCCGTATATTGAGAGCGGGAAATGCGTCCCCGTTGTGTGCGACGGGCTCAAAGGGATCCCAAAGCCCTGCGATTTCGTGCTCATTGCGGGAATGGGGGGAGAGGAGATCGTCAAAATCCTTCTCGAAGGGTATCTTCCTCCGCACTTCCTCTTCCAGCCCATGAAAAACACCGAAAAGCTGCGGCGTTTCCTGATCGGGCACGGCGCAAACCTTCAACAGGATCTTACCTTTTCGGACGGGAAAAAGTATTACGACGTTTTGCTCGGCGCATCTTCCCCCGCGGATACATATTCGGAGCGGGAATTCCACTTCGGCAGGGATAATCTGAAGGGCGCTTCGCCGTCCTTTGTAAAAGAGATGCGCGAAGAGCTTGAAAAGACGGAAGAACGACTCAGACGGACACTCAAAGAAACCGGCCGCGCCGCGCTCCTTGCGCGCAGGGCGGAACTTACGGAGATCATCTATGAAACCGAAAGAAATCTATGACGCGATCGATGCCTATGCGCCCTTTGCACTCTCCAAAGAGTATATGGCGCGGGGCATGCACGATAACAGCGGGCTTCTCCTCGACTGCGGGCGGGAGATCACGGGCATTCTGTTTTCGCTCGACCTCTCCTCTGCCGCGATCGAAGAGGCCAAAAAGAGGGGATATAACTGCATCGTGACCCATCATCCCGCCGTCTGGACGGGGATCATGCGGCTCACGGAAGAGGATGCGCCGCACATCGTTTCCTGCCTTCGGGCGGGCATATCCGTCCTCTCGGCGCATCTCAATCTCGACGCCGCGGAAGGCGGGATCGACGAAAGTCTCATGCACGGCTTGGGTGGAGAGACGCCCATCGCCGTCATGGAAGAGCTCACGGGCGGCGGCTACGGCAGGGTCTATGACGTTGCGGCAACGCCTTTGAAGGAGTATGCACAGCGGGTCGGAGAGACATTTTGCACCGATCGGCTCGTCGTCTATGGTGACAGACCCGTGAGGCGGGTTGCGAGCTTCTGCGGCGCGGGATTCAACGAAGGGGCGATCGCGTTTGCCCTTCTCCACGGCGCCGACACCATCGTCTCCTCGGACGGAAAACATCATTTGATCGCCGAAACGGCGGAAAAGGGGCTCAACCTGCTCCTTCTCACCCACTATGCGGCGGAAAACTACGGCTTTATGCGCTTTGCGCGATCGATCGAAAAAACATTGGGGATCCCCTGCGCCGTGTTTACGGACGGGCGGCTTCTGTAAGGAGTAAATTATGTCGACATTGCAGGAATTATTGGAATACCAGAAGGCAGACGGAGAGCTCAGAAAGATCGAGCAGGAACTTGCGGCGAGCGACGCGCGCAAGAAGTCCCTTCAGGCAAGGAATTTTATCAAGAATGCGGAGAGCAGGATCGCCGCACAGGACAAGCGCGCCGTGGAACTCAAAGCGCTCCGCGACGAACTCATCGCCCGCGTGGACGAGACCGCCAAGTTGATCGCGGAGTACGCCGATATCGACGAGATCGTCGAGGGCGGCGGGGACGTCTCTTTCTATAAGAAGAGCGCCCAGCAGCTCTCCGAGCGCATCCGCGCCGTCAAGGCGGAACTTGCCCGTCTGACCGCCGAAGTGGAATCGCTCACGGCGGAATACAAAAAGATGATGGAACAGGGCAAGCAGATGAACCGTCAATACAAGGAGTACGCCGAAAAGTACAAGGAAGTACAGGCTTCCCGTGCAAAGGAAGTTGCCGCGATCAACGCCCGCCTCGAGGAGATCGGGAAGAATATCCCGTCCGAGACCCTCGAAAAATACAAGCAGAAACGCAGGGAAAAGATCTTTCCCGTGCTCGTGCCGCTTGCGGGCGACATGTGCGTGTGCGGCATGGATCTGCCCCTTGCCCAGCGCGGCAGGCTCGCGGGCGGGAACGTCATCGA
>CANPYD010000031.1 GCA_947587775.1 uncultured Clostridia bacterium | reverse complement strand
CCAGCTCCCCCTCAAGGGGGAGCCAAGGGGTCCCTTCTTGCTTCCCCTTGTAGGGGAAGTACCCGCGCAGCGGGGGATAGGGTTCTCGGGAAACCCCTCAGTCACCTGCGGTGACAGCTCCCCTATAAGGGGAGCCAAGAGAGTGGGCGCGTTGCCCACCCTCCTACCCCCCTCCTCGGGAGGGGGGCATACGCAAGGGCGAGCCAAGAAAAAAGCCTCCCGGTGGGGAGGCCTTTCTGCGTGCTTTATTCTTCCTCGGGCTTGTCGGGCGCGGGGGTTGCGGGGGTTTCTTCATCGGATTCGTTGCCGAGGAAGGTCCCGAAAAATCCCGAGAAGCCGCCCTTCCTGAACCCCGGCGTGCCGCTGCGGGTGAACGTCGTTCCCGACGACTCGGGCACCGTTTCGGTGGGAAGTTCGCGCTTCTCGTACGGCTTTTTGCGGTCGCTTCCGTACTTGCCCGTGCGCTCCTTTCTGCCGCCCTTCTTGTCTTTCCCGTCCCGACCCTTGTTGCGGTCGCGCTTGCGGTCGTCGCTCTTGAGGTTTTTGGGGATGATGACGACGTATCTCGCCGGTTCCTTTCCCTCGCTCTTGGTGTAGACTTCCTCGCTCTCCGCAAGGGCGGAGTGGATGATCCTGCGCTCGTAGGGATTCATGGGCTCGAGGCGGACGCGCTTCCCGAGCCGCACAGCCTTGGCTGCGAGCTTTTCGGCGACTCTCTTTAAGGTCTCCTCGCGCTCCTCGCGGTAGTTCCCGCAATCGACGACGACCCGCTTGTAGTCCCTTCTGCCCGTATTGGCGACGGCGCCCGCCAAAATCTGGATGGCGTCGATGATCTCGCCGCGTCTGCCGATCACGCCCTTCGCTCCCTCCGATTTGAGTTCGATCAGGATCTTTTCGTCCTCGCCCGCAAGCGTCGGCGTGGCGTTTGCGCCGAGAAGGGGAAGGAGCCCTTCCAGAAAGCGTACGGCGCGCTGTCCGTCCGTCAGCTTCTCCTTGACCGTAATTTGTACTTTGGCGGGAACAGACCCGAACAGACGCTTCTTTCCTTCCTCGAGGACGACGACGTCCACATCCTCACGCGTGAGGGAGAGCGCTTCCAGCCCTGCCGCAACGGCGTCTTCCACTGTCTTGCCGGTAAAAATGGTTTCCATAATTCTATCCTCTTGACCTTATTTTTTACGGGTCTTGCCCTGTTTTTCCTTTTTCTTTTCTTCGGCCTTCTTTTCGTTGCCGTCCTTCATCCACGGCAGCTTCCTCTCATAGGTCGCGATCGTCTCCGCCTCTTCCTTCTTCTTGAAAATCCTTCCGAGGATCAGGTTGCAGAGAAGGGTCACGATGATCCCGACCACGCTGCTCATCGTCATATAGATGGAGAACGCGGCGCTGTATTGGAAGGCGAAGAGGGCGTAGATGAGGGGCATGACGACAAGCATGACTTTCTGCGTCGTTGCGCCCTGCCCGTCCACCGTCTGATACTTATTGGACTCCTTATTGCTCTTCATCGCGACGATCTGCGAGAGAAGCATGAATCCGATGGAGAGCACGATGAGGATGAAGTACCCGTTCGCCGAGTTCTTCTCCGCTTCGAGTTCGGAAGTGAGCACGGTATATCTGCTCTGATCGAGCATGGAAGTGATCCCCTGCTCGTGCCCCTTGTATTCCACCGTCACCGACCGGAATTCTGAGTTGAAATTCTCGTAATCGGGAATGGGATGCTGATAGGAGACGTCGGGATACCAGACGTTTTTGATCCACAGGAATCCCGGGTCGTCGCTGCGGAAGCGCTCTGCCGCCGCAACCGAACCGAGCCGTTCGACATACCGCTGTGCCGCCGCCGCAAGTTTTTTCTGCGATTCCTCGCTTTGGGACGTCGCAACATAGGCCTGTGACGCCTCGATCGCCGCCTTCTCGGTCTCTTCCGCCCCGTCGAGGGGTTTGTTCTTCATGGCTTCGGAGAAGCGGTCGAGGTCGATCTTGTATTCGCGCGTGATGTCGTTTGCCTCGAGATTATAGATATAGAAGACGTAATCGGAGGGATCCTCGCTCGTGACGGTGAGGTATCTTGCGACCTTTTCCGAAGAGGAGATCTCGGTCATGGTATAGGCAATTTCCGTCCCGTTGGGCGTTCCCGCAACCTTTGCACCGTTTTCCCAAAAGAGCGGGATCCTCTTCTCTTCGCCCTCTTCGATATAGGAAAGGAAGAGATTTCCTTCCTCGTTCTTCAATGTAAAATCGATCCCGTCCACCCCGTGTTCGAGAACTGCGGCGTTGTAGGATTCGGACATCTGTTCGTAGTATTGCAGATTTGCATACTGGGAATAGGCGCGGAAGCCCTGCCATGCAACGATCAGGATGACGAACGAGACGATCATGGGAAGACATGCCCCGAGCATGCTGTATCCGTTCTTCTTCTGGAGCTCGTACATCTTCTGGTTGTACATCTGCTTATCGCCCGCGTACTGCTTCTGGAGCTTTTCGAGTTCGGGCTGCATCTGCCGCATGATGAGGTTCTGCTTCCGCATTTTGACGCGCTGGTAGATATCGAAGGGGAGCGTGATCGCCTTCAGAACGAGGTTGAAGACGATGATGCCGAGACCGACGATCCCGACGCCCTCGATGATGATACGCGCAAAATGACCGAGCCAGTCCAGCCCGATCTCGTATCCCTCGGGAAGCACCATGACGTCCGTCACGGCGCTCAGCAAAGATAAAATCTGCATAGATTCTCCGTCAAAGGAGCCATTTGCGCTTCCAGAATACCTCGGGAGCGGGATCGGTCCCGCCCTTGGAGAGGGGATTACAGCGCAGAATTCTCCAAATTCCAAGCAAAATTCCCACGACCACGCCCCAATTGTTGATACACCGCTTGGTGTATTCCGAACAAGTCGGGGTGTAGAGGCAGGTATGTCGGGAGAAGTACTTCTGATAGAAGCAAATCATCCTGATGCACAGCCCGCGCAAAAGGGGTCTGTACATCTTTCGCCTGAGATAGCGTAGATTCTCATGGGCGAGTTGTCTCAGTCGTATGTTCAATGAGGCGCTCTCTTTCCAGGATTTTTCCGATGTCCCTCTTGAAAGAGGCAAAGGCGTAGCTTTCGGCAACGCGCGGGATCAGTAAAATCGCGCAGGGAAGGACAGTTTCGGCGTAGCCCGAAAACGCCGCCCTGAGAAGCCGCTTGATGCGGTTCCTTCGGACGCTCTTCCCGTATTTTTTCCCGACGCAGACCGCCATTTTCGTCCGCTCCGCGGGGGAATAGATGACGGTGACCGTTTCCGAATAAGCCCGCCTGCCGCACTTATGCAGAGCGGAGATTTCCTTCTGCTTTTTCAGCCGGAGACAGCGCATCGCAACTTTTTACGCCGTAAGATGCTTTCTGCCCTTGTTTCTTCTTCTCTTGAGAACCTTTCTTCCGCCCTGCGAAGCCATTCTCTTGCGGAATCCGTGGACCTTGCTTCTCGTTCTCTTTTTGGGCTGGTACGTTCTTTTCATAGCATTACTCCTTGATGAATTCTTTTTAGATTATAAAGTTTTTCTCGTATCCCGTCAAGCGATTATTGTACGTTTCTCACGGGTAAAATCAAATACAGGCTCCCTTTTTCCTCGGCATTCTGCAAAATAAAGGGGGAAATCGGGCCGTTGAAAGAGATACAGACGTTCTCTTCGTCGAGCGCCTTGAGCGCGTCGAGAAGATATCTCGCGTTCATGGAGATGGTGAGATCGACGCCTTCGATCCCCGCGGGCACGCTTTCTTCCACGTTGCCGAAGTCGGAAACGGAAGAGAGCTTCACGAGATCGGAGCCGATCTCGAGGGTGATGAGATTGTTCTTATCGCCGCGGATGAGGACGGCCGCGCGCTCCGTACTCTGGATGAGTTCGCTGCGGGAAAGGGTGACGATTGTCGTATAGCGGGCGGGGATCACATTCTCCTTCCGGATGAATTCCCCGCTGTAAAGGCGGGATAAGATGAGCATCCCGTCCGCGCCGACGAGGAGCATACCCCCTTCCGTATAGAGGGTGATCTCCTTGTCGTCATCGTTGAGCATGCGGGCAATCTCCCCAAGGGTACGGGCGGGGCAGATGATCTTCCCCGGTTCGCTCTTGGAGACGATCGCCGCGTCGGACAGCGCGAGGCGGTAGCCGTCGAGCGCGGTAATTTCCAGCCTGTCGCCGAATTCCATGAGGCAGCCCTTGAGGACGGGACGGGACTCGTCCTGCGCGCAGCAGAAGGTCGTCTGCGCGATGATGCGCCTGAGCTCGCCCTGCTTCATCACGACGCTTCTTTCCCCGATCCCGAGGTTGAATTTGGGGAATTCTTCCCCGCTCATCGTCTGGAGAGCGGTCGCCGAGTCGCGGTACCTGATCTCAAGACCGCGCTCGCCCGTCTCCGCGGAGACTTCCTCATCCGCAAGTTTCACGATGAAGTCGGCAAAGAGTTTCCCGGGCACGCAGATCTCCCCTTCGTCGAGGATCTCCGCCCTTACGGTCTTGGAGATAGTGAGTTCGCCGTCCGTCGCCGTCAGGCGAAGTTCTTCGCCGTACGCTTCGATCTTGATGCACTCCATCACGGGCACGGTCGTCCTTACGGCGCATGCCTTGGATACCTTGATCACAGCTTCCGAGAGCGTCGCCCCGGCGCAATTGAATTTCATCTTTTTCCCTCCGCAGATGTTTTATTTTATAAAGAAGAATTTTAATAATAGTAATAATAAGGGCTGTGGAATTGTGGACAAGCCCCGCTTGTCCCCTTCCTTTTTCCTTATTATAGCGAAAATGGGGAAAAAAGGCAAGCAAAACGCGGCTTTTTTCGCAAACCCGCAGAGAAAAGGTTGTGGAAAACGTGTGGAAAAGAATGTGGACAGGCTGTTGAGAAACTCGGGAAATCCACAGGAGGGAAGCGCGGGGAAAGGCGGTTCGGGGAAGAACCCGCTCCGCCGCGGAAGGGGACGGGCGGGATATGAACATTTTTATCGACAATGTGGAAAAAGAGAAAGAAAGGTTCTCCACAACGGTTGATAAAATTATTTTGGCGTGCTATAATGAATGTATGCGGGAAGAAAAGCCCGAATTTGCACGGATCTGCGGGCAAATCGGAGAAAAACAGGCGCAGTTCGACGCCTTCTATGCGCTGCTCCTCGAATATAACGGAAGATTCAACCTCACGGCGGTCACGGAAAGGGAGGAAGTTTTCCACAAACATTTCCTCGATTCGGTCGCGGGAGAGGGATTTCTGCCCCGCGGCGCCGCCTGCGTTGAGGTCGGTTCGGGGGCGGGATTTCCGTCCATCCCCCTGAAGATCGTGCGCGAGGATCTGAGGCTCACCCTCGTCGAGAGCACGGGCAAGAAATGCGTGTTTCTGAAAGAGGCGGTCCGCGTTCTCGGGCTGAAGGATGTGGAAATCGTCAACGCGCGGGCGGAAGAACTCGGGCAGGATCCCGCTTTCCGCGAACGGTTCGACGCCGCGTTTGCGCGTGCCGTCGCGCGGCTCAATGTCCTTGCGGAGTACTGCATGCCGCTCGTGCGGGTCGGGGGGAGTTTCCTCGCCTACAAGGGGGATGCGGAAGAGGAGATCCGCGAGGCGGAAGGGGCGCTCCGCATCTTGGGCGGCGGAAAAAAGCAAGTCGTTTGCTATGAGCTTCCCGAAAATTACGGCGCACGGACGCTCCTCAACGTGCAAAAGGAAAAACACACGCCCAAGGGGTACCCCCGCGGACATGGTATGGAGAAAAGGAGTCCGATCATATGAAATGCGCACTGACGGGACACAGGGACCTTCCCTCCGGTTTCAATACAAACGGGCTCTACGATTCGTTGGAAGAGCTCATCAAAGAGGGGTATGATACCTTCTATTGCGGCATGGCGCGGGGATTCGATCTTCTGGCGCTCGATTGCCTCGTTGCGCTCCGCCTCAAATACAGGATCCACCTGATCGCGTGCGTTCCCTTTCACGGACACGAGATGAGCTTTGCCCGCGCCGAACGGGAGAAATATCTCGAGCTTCTCTCGTGGTGCGACGAAACAAAGGAACTCTCCCCGCAGTTTGCGCCGGGAGTGTATTTCGCACGGGACAGGTATATGGTGGACTGCGCCGATCTCGTCTTTGCCTATTGCAACCGCGCAACGGGCGGCACGGCATACACTCTCGCCTATGCGCGGAAGACGGAGACGCCCGTGAAATTTTTCGAATAATTGCGGAGCACGGCGGAAACGCCTTATTTTTTTTGCCTTTTTTTATTTCGCTCGATTTGTTTTGCGCTCGCGCCTTGAGGCGCGAGCGCAAAACAAATCGAGCAAGGAAAGTCACGCTTCTGGAATATTGGGTCACTGTCTCGTAACTTCGCGCCAAGAGCAGCGCTCGTGCCGCCCTTAGTAGCACAATAGAAGTGCGGGCGGGGCGCTTGTCACGACAATAAGTCGAAGGGGTTCGACAAATTGAGTGCGCTGCCGCAAAAGCGTGGTTTTGCTTCGCGCAGTGATTGAGAAGCGTGCCCACCTCAGTCACCTGCGGTGACAGCTCCTCCTTGGGAGGAGCCATGAAGACCCCGCCACGCGCAGTAAGTTGGAATGTTTCGTTCATTTCTTTGCTCGCCCCGCTCGCTCCGCACAAGGCGCCCCGCGGACGCGCCTCGCGCGTCATTCTGCCCCGCGCGCGTTCTATTACACTAAGCGCGGCACGAGCGCCGCCCTTGGCGCGAAGTAGCCGCCGCTGCCCTTGCGGCGTGTCGAAGGATCCCGAAGATCCAGTCCGAACTTTTGCCCACTGCGGGGAAAATCAATCGTCGAGTTCTTTCAACGCGGAAATTTGGTCGCGCCGTCCATAGACGACAGCTGTCACGGTCACCGTCTTGGGTTCTTCATCTGTGAGATAATAGACAAGGAATCCTTTTACGGTGAGTTTTCGGATGCCCTTTTCGCGCCACGGCCGTTCCTCTGTCAAGGGGAAGCGGTTCGGCATGCAAGAAAGGGATTTGATCGAAGACTGCAATTCGTCAAGCCATTTTGCCGCGGTTTCGGGAACGAGCAATACACCCGAAATGTAGTTTACCGTTTCGGATAGCTGAGAAAATGCGAACGGCGTGATTTTAACTTTGTATTCCATGTCCGATCCCATTGCGAAGCTCGTCAAAAGCGGCGTCAAGCTCCATGCCCTCGCCCGCGACCGCCTGGGAATAGCCCTTCTCCATCATCACGTCGAAGTCCTTTTCGCTCATTTCATCCCGCGTGGGGAGCTTGGGAACGGTCAGCGGATAGGGGACGCCCCCCGTATAAATGATTTGCCGGTAGAGCGTGTCAATGAGAACGGACACGGGCAGACCGAGCTTTTCGAGTACCGCCTCCGCCTGCTGCTTGATTTCGGGTGCGACCCGAACGGATACATTCGCACTTTTATTTGCCATACGATCACCTCCATACATAGTATAGCACATTGTATCGCAAATTGCAACACAAAAATAAGGTTTTTTGAGAAGCGTGCCCACCTCAGTCACCTGCGGTGACAGCTCCTCCTTGGGAGGAGCCATGAAGACCCCGCCACGCGCAGTAATTCAGAACGAAAGGCCCCTTGGCTCCCCTATGAGGGGAGCTGGCGCGCTCCTTCACGGTGATTTCCCCCAAAAGCCGAACTTTTTCCACAAAAAAAGACAAACTATGCGCGAAAAAACGCGGTATGATCGGAAGGATCACGGGAGGAAGTATGGCTTACGAAAAACGGGTTTTGGTTTTAAGGCAGATCAGAAAGGGGTTCTCGGCGGACGGCAGTCCGCTCTCGGGCGTCGTCTATGCGGAGCGGCTGGGCAGCGAGCTCACCGTCACCCTCCGCATCCCCGGCATCTCTCCCCTGAAAGAGGGGAGATATCTCCTCGTTTTGCGCCTCAAGGGCAGCTATTACTGTCTCGCCCTCGGGGACGGGGCGATGAAGATCGAAAACGCGCCCTCGGTCAAGGAAGGCTTCTCGGCGCTCCTCTGTTTTGTACGGGGAGAGGCGGTTCCCGTCGCGTTCGGCAACTGCGGGACGGAGAGCGGGGACTATGCGCCCCTGCTTGCGGCGCTCACCGAAAACACGAAAAAGAAACCGTTGCCCACACCCATGCCCCCGTTCCAGACGCCCGCGCCCCTCGAACCCAACGTCCCCTTCGCCCCCGGCGTGCCGCTCCCCGGCCCCGATCCCGACGGCTCCGAAGAAGACAAGTCCCCCTTTCGCGAACACGCCGCTTCCTACGACGACGAAGCAATCGCACAGGACAACTACTTTTCTTCTGAGGATGAAGATGGGGCAGGGGAAGTACCGCAAGGAGAGCAAGGACAGGCGGCGGAAGATCCGTGCGCTCCTGCTCCGCATGCGGATGATTCGCTCCTCTTCCCCCGCGGTTCGCTTACATATTACAGGGAAGTGTGCGAAAAACTCGAAGCGGTCATGAAGTCTTATCCGCCCGATACCCGCCTCAAATGGGCGTTTCCGCACTCCGAATGGGTGCGCTCGGAAGACCGCCTCATCGGCGTCATTTACGAGGAAGGCATCCCCCGCTACCTGTGCGTGGCGGCAGAGAACGGGGACGGGGAAGACATGGAGAACGCGACCTTCGTCCCCGCGACGCCCTTCTCCGACGAAAAGGGGTTTTGGGTCGTCTTTCAGGACGCCGATACGGGCGCCTATGTCAGGGTGGAAAAGGGCTGATCGCCCCTTTCCGCGAACAAAATGAACAAGATTTTCCCTCTTCCGCGGAACGGCGTTTTCAAAAACCCGCCCCGCGGATGTTTTTTCGGTTCGTTTTTCTGTTGAGAAAGAAAAGTGTGAAAGGCGAACATCTTCAAAATTTTGTGATAATCAATCAACTTTTTTCACATAATTTTGTGAAAAAGGTGTCCGTTTCACTATATTCGTCAAAAATCGACAAATTATTTTTGAAAAAGATTTGTTAATTTACTTGCATTATGTGAATTTATATGATAGAATCTTACAGGAATAAAATACAGAGAAACGTAAGGAGGAAATTTCCATGAAACGTGAACGCATTGAAGACATTGCCGAACTGCTCGACAAACGCGGCAGGCTCACGTTGGAACAGCTTGACGACTTCTTCCCGAATGTCTCGCAGATGACTCTCCGCAGAGACCTGCTTCAGCTGGAACAACAGGGCCGTATCATACGCGTGCGCGGGGGCGCGATGTCCGTCAAGGAAGTGCAGAAGGTGTCGGGCGAACCGTACGCCAAAAAGTCCGTCAGTAACTCGGACGAGAAGATGCGGATCGCACAGAAGGCGGCCAATCTCATCGACGAGGACTGCTCCCTCTTCATGGACGGCGGAACGACGGCGATGGCGCTCGCCAAGGAGCTCCCGGATATCAATATCCATGTCTTTACGAACGGGCTCGCCGTGGCGATCGAACTCTCCCAAAAGAAAAATATCAACGTGACGGTGCTCGGCGGGCAGGTGATCAAAGATAATCTCTCCACCGCTTCCCCCGTCGCAAAGAGCTATTTCGAAAACACCAATTTCGAGCTTGCGATCATTTCGGCGTCCGCATTCACGCCCGAGATCGGGTTTTCGTGCGGCTCCATGGTGGAAGCGGATCTTCTGAAGATGGCGCGCCAAAAGGCAAAGACCATGTATATGATGCTCGACAGTTCCAAGATCGGCAAGATCATGCCGCACACCTTCGCACGGCTGGAAGACATCGACGTGCTCATCACGGACGACAATTTCCCCGCCGACATGAAGGAACTCTTCCGCCAAAAGAACATCGTTGTGATGTAACGGATTGTGATTCGCCCCCGCCGCTCCCGCGGCGGGGGTTTTTATTGGAGCTTTAGCGGAAATAAACCCCCAGTTATACTGGGGGAAGTAAAAAGACTTTAGTAAATAAAAACCTCGT
>CANPYD010000030.1 GCA_947587775.1 uncultured Clostridia bacterium | reverse complement strand
TACATACATCTGCCGCAGGTGGGACAGGAGACGACTTCGACAAAGTTCTTTTGAAGCCCCACGGCGCGCAGGATGTCCCGCGCCGCATAGACTTCCTTGACGGGATCATCCGAAAGGGAGACGCGGATAGTGTCGCCGATCCCCCTTAAAAGCAGTGCGCCGATGCCGATCGCGCTCTTCGTGAGTGCAAAATCGCCGCCGCCCGCCTCCGTCACGCCGACGTGCAGGGGATATCCTGTTCGCTCCGACAAAAGCTCATACGCCTTGACGGTGAGCGGGACGTCCGACGCCTTGACGGAGATCACGATGTCCTCCACGCCGTGCTTTTCAAGCAGCGAAACGTTCCACAGGGCGCTTTCCACGAGCGCCTCTGCGCTTCTGCCGTATTTTTTATAAAATTCGGGCTCGATACTCCCCGTATTCGACCCGACGCGCACGGGGATGCGGTGTGCTTTCAGGCAGTCGGCGACGATGGCGATCTCCCGCTCCCCGCCGATATTGCCGGGGTTCACGCGGAGCTTTGACGCCCCGTTCTCCGCCGCCAGCACGGCGAGACGGGCGGAGAAGTGGATATCTGCGACGATGGGGACATGGACGCGGCTGCGCACTGCGGCGATCGCCCGCGCGTCGGCCTCGTCGAGCACGGCGACCCGTACGATGTCGCAGCCCGCTTCTTCGAGACGCATAATTTGAGCGACGCTCCTTGGGACGTCGCTCGTTTTGATCGTTGTCATGCTTTGCACGGAGACGTTCCCCCCGCCGAGGAGGACGCCGCCGACGCGTACCTGTTTCCTTTCCATAGAAAATATTACTTTCCCTCGCTTGCTTTCTTCTCCATCATGCGTTGGAGTTCGCTCATGAAGGAAGAGATGTCCTTGAAGGAGCGGTAGACCGAGGCATAGCGCACATAGGCGACCTCGTCGAGCTCTTTGAGCCCTTCCATCACCATCTCGCCGATCTGCTTGGAAGTGATCTCCTGCTCCATCGAGTTGTACACCTGCTTGGAGATATCCTCGACGAGCGCGTCGATCTTTTCAAGCGGGACGGACGTCTTTTCGCACGCCTTGATGATGCCCTGCCTGATCTTTGTGACGTCGAACGCCTGCCGCGTCCCGTCCGATTTCACCACGAGAATGGGCGCGACTTCGATGGTCTCGTACGTCGTAAACCGTCTGCCGCAACCGATGCACTCCCTGCGGCGGCGGATCGTTCTGTCGTCGTCGGCAGAGCGGGAATCGATGACTTTGCTCTCTGTGCAATTACAGTATAAACAGCGCATATGTTCTCCCCTTGTTCGTCTGCGGAACTCTGCGGCTCCGCCCTGAATCCGATGGTTACGCCTTGCCCAAACCGGGATTGAGCTCCGGTTGCTGATCGGGATTGAGCTCCGGCTCGGGCGGGAGCTTCTCTTTCTCCTCTTCCCCGTTCTGCTGCGGGACAGAGGGCTCCGTCCCATTTTCGTTGCCGCAAGCGGCAAAACAGAAGAGCAGGAAAAGGGAAAGGAGAGCTGCCGCAATACAAAAGATGCGTTTCTTCATGGACTTATTGTATCAAATTTTCAAAGATAAGTCAAGGGGTTAGAGAAGAATCGGAATCGTCGGCGGGATCTTCCACGAGATGGACGGACGCGTCGTCCCGCTCCTGTTTCATCAGGAAATCGACCCCCTCGAGCTGGAATCCCCTGCCCTTCACCTCCGAAACGACGCTGATCGTCATAAAGGCGTTCGGGTCGATCTTCTGGACTTCCGATTTGAGCGTCACGAGCTGGCGGGAAGAGACGACGGTGAGAAGCATATGGCAGGGCTCTTTGAGATAGCCCGTCTGCCCGTAGAGGACGGTCACGCCGCGGACGACCTTCGTGATGATCATGTCGCGGATCTCCTTATAGTGTGTGGAGATGATCTTGACCTGCATACGTTTCATGCCGATGGGCGTCACCTTGTCGACGACGATCGCGGAAATGAGCGTGATGAATACCCCGTAAAGGACGGCATCGAGAGGTGCGGCGATCAGATTGAGCGCGACGATGCTGAAATCAACGAGCCACATCGTCACGGAGACGGGCGCGTTGAAAAACTTTTTGAAGATGAGCGGCGGAATATCCGTGCCGCCCGTGCTCGCTCCCACTCGGAGCACGAGACCGATACCGAGCCCGAAGAGCATTCCGCCGCAGAGCATTGCAAAGAAGGGACTGCCGAGTGCGACCGTTGCGGGCTGACCGATCGCTTCGGGCGGCATGCCGATGGGGTGCCCGTATGCTTCCACATAGGCGTCGTTTGCAAACTTGAAAAGAGACATGAACGTGGGATAGAGGAAGGTTCCCGCGCCCGTTGCGAGCGCGAATTTCTTCCCGAGAAGGATCGCGCCGAGGGCGAACAGGATAATATTCGCGATATAGACGGTGATCTCAACCGCCCAGTACGTCCATTCGCCGCTGACCGCATTCTTTTTGAGCATATTTTCCACAAAGATACCGAGCCCCGTCGTTCCGCCCATGACGAAATTGTTCGGCACGATAAAGAATGCGGAAGCCGCCGCCGTGATCGCATTGCCGACGACGATAAAGAGGAAGTTCAGAAAGAACTTCTCCAGTTGTCTCTTTGTCGGCTTTTTCCAAGCGATGTGCTTTTTGGCTTTTCCGCTCCCCTCGCTCTCCACGGGTTCGGCCGTCTCTTTCTGCGTTTCTTCGTTCATACAGTCCCTCTCTCGTTTGACGCCGAATATTATACCACCGCCCGCCCGCTTTTGCAAGCGAAAATCGGGACATCGCCGAAAAAGAAAGAGCGCCGCCCGAAGGCGGCGCAGATAAGACTTTTCAGAAGGTGTTGTTGCAGCCGCAGCCCGAGGAATAGGGCCCGAGCGCATACTGGCGCGCATAGTAGTTGTCGGATCCGTTATAGGGAGTGGCGTTATTGCAACCGCAGCCGCTGTTGCAGCCGCAGCCGTTCTGTCCGTTTGAAGCATTGACCGCGTTGACGCCGCTCACAAAGCCGTTCGAAAAGTTGTTCCAGTTGTTGCAGCCGCAGCCGCTGTTACAGCCGTTGTTGCAGCCGCAGCCGTTCTGCCCGTTCGAAGCGTTGACCGCGTTGACGCCGCTCACAAAGCCGTTCGAGAAATTGTTCCAGTTGTTGCAGCCGCAGGAAGAACCGAACAGGTTGTTCACGACGCTCGCAAGGCTGTTATTCTGACAGCCGCAGGGGCTCCCGAACAGATTGTTGAGAGCGCTCGCAAGGCTGTTGTTACAAGAATTACACATTATCTTTTTGATCCTCGATTGTATTTCACGGGATATCCCGTCAATTTTATCTTATGAAATTGTTGCTCTTTTCGTGCCCGAAAGTTGACAGTTTCCGATTTTGGGTTTATACTGTTTTCAAAGGAGGCGCGCAATGCGGAGCATACGGAGATCGGTCATTCTTCTATTTCTCATCGGCACGGTTTTCTGCCTGACGGTTGCGTCCGTGGGCGTCTTTTTCCTCATTGCCGATACCGTTTGCGAGGCCGCCGCCCGCTTTGTCCCATCCTATCAGAAAATCGACCTCGGGGAGCTCATCGAAAAAGAGGTCTGGACGGAGGAAGACTACGATCTCATCTACCGCCAGACGGGACTCGCAAGGGCGGGCGCGGACAGCGTTCCGCGGAGCGATCTCAAAAAATATCAGGACGCGTTCTTCTTCGAGGGGGAGATCTATCATGAGATGACGACCCCCATCACGCCGCACGACAAGCTCCGCAACCCCGTGACGAAACGCGATGTTACGGCGCCTGTCGTCCCGCTCGAGGACGGCGATATCATTCTCACTTCGACGACCCATCTCTTCGGCTGGCGGCACGGGCATGCGGGACTCGTCGTCAACGGGGATCTCGGCACGACGCTCGAATCCTATTCGATCGGCAAAGATTCCGGCACAAAGACAAACGGCATACGCTGGTTTGCGCGCTCCACGAACTTTATGGTGATCCGCCTCAAAGACGCAAGTGCGGAGGAGCGGAAAAAGATCGCGGACGACGCCGTAAAGGAGCTGAAAGGGCTGTCCTATAACGTCTTTTTGGGCTTCTTCCTACCCAAGGATCAATGCGAGGACGGCAGAACGCCGACATCGACGCACTGCTCCCACCTCGTCTGGCAGGCGTATAAAAATGCGGGGTACGATATCGATCCGACGGGCGGCCCCCTCGTGTCCCCCGGCGACATCGCGAACTGTCCCCTCTTCGAGGTCGTACAGATCTACGGCTTCGATCCCGAAAAACTTTGGAAATAAACTATGCGAAGCGCCGCCCCGCGTGAACACGCGGGGCGGCGCTTCGCATCCGAATCATTTACAGCGCTCCGACGACCTTGTGCGGGAGGTAGAGCTCGTTGAGATAAGTCACGTCCTCATCGGAAAGTTCCAGATCCATCGCCCCCACCGCTTCGTGGAGATATTTGGGCTTTGTGATGCCGACGATCGGGGACGTCATGCCCTGATGCAAATGCCATGCAAGGGTGATCTGCGTCATTGTGACGCCGTATTTTTCGGCGAGTTCATGGATACGGGCGACGATCGCCGCGTCCTGCGCTTCGGTACTGTCGTACTTCTTCGCCGCCATGGCGTCCGTGCGGCTGCGGAGAGAATCGGAATGCCAGTCGGGGCGGCAGCACCTGCCCGAAGCCAGCGGGCTGTACGGCGTGAGCGCCACGTTCATCATACGGCAGAGCGGGATCATCTCGCGCTCGTCCTCGCGGTAGAGCGGATTGTAGTGGTTCTGCATGGAGACGAACTGCGTCCAGCCGTTGCGTTCGGCGACGTACTGCATATTGTGGAACTGGTAGGCGTACATCGCCGACGCGCCGAGCGCGCGGACCTTGCCCGCACGGACGAGCGAATGGAGCGCTTCCATCGTCTCCTCGACGGGCGTATCGTAGTCGAAGCGGTGAATGATATAGAGGTCGACATAGTCCGTCCCGAGGCGCTTGAGAGAGCCGTCGATCTCCCGAAGGATCGCCTCTTTGGAAAGGTGCCCCTCGTTGAAATAGACCTTCGTCGCGATGACGACCTTGTCACGCGGGACAAGATTTTTGATCGCCCGCCCGAGATACTCTTCGCTCGTGCCGTGGGAGTACTTATTTGCGGTGTCGAAAAAGTTGATCCCCGCGTCGAGCGCAAGTTTTACCATATCCTGCGTTTCTTCGGGCCCGAGCGTCCAGAGATGGAAGTCCTCCGAGGGCTTCCCGAAGCTCATGCATCCCACCGAGAGGCGGGAGACTTCGATCCCGCTGTTTCCGAGCATTGCGTATTTCATAGAACTCTCCTTCCGATTACTTCTTGTGAAAAGACCCCCGTGCGGGGATCTTTTTTCATTTATTTTGCGTATTCGACGCTTCTGAATTCGCGGATGACGTTGACTTTGATCTGCCCGGGGTATTCGAGCTCGTTCTCGATCTTCTTGGCGATGTCCTTTGCGAGGAAGAGCGCCTGCGCGTCGTCCACCTGATCGGGTTTGACGATGACGCGGATCTCCCTGCCCGCCTGGATCGCATAGCACTTGTCGACGCCCTTGAAGGAAGAGCCGATCTCCTCGAGCTTTTCGAGCCGCTTGACGTACCCCGCGCCCGTCTCCCTTCTTGCCCCCGGACGGGCACCCGAGATCGCGTCCGCCGCCTGCACGAGGACGGCTTCGACCGTCTTGGGTTCCACGTCGCCGTGGTGCGCCATGATCGCATTGACGATCATCGCGTTTTCCTTATACTTTTTGGCGACTTCCGCGCCGAGCTGGATATGCGTGCCCTCCTGCTCATGGTCGACCGCCTTGCCGATATCGTGCAGAAGTCCCGCGCGCTTGGCGAAGTTGACGTCGAGCCCGAGCTCCTGCGCCATGAGTCCCGCGAGCTGGGACACCTCGATGGAGTGGCGGTAGACGTTCTGCCCGTAGCTTGTCCTGAATTTGAGCCGCCCGAGGAGTTTGATGATCTCGGGGTGCAGATTGTAGACGTTCGTCTCGAACATCGCGCTTTCGCCCGCCTCTTTGATCTCCTGGTCGAGCTCCTTCTGCACCTTTTCCACCGTTTCCTCGATGCGGGCGGGATGGATCCGTCCGTCCGAGATGAGCTTTTCAAGCGTAAGACGGGCGACTTCCCTTCTGACAGGGTCGAATCCCGAGAGAAGGACGACTTCGGGAGTATCGTCGATGACGAGCTCGATCCCCGTCGCGTTCTCGATGGCGCGGATGTTTCTGCCCTCGCGGCCGATGATGCGCGCCTTCATATCGTCATTGGGAAGGGGCACGACGGAGACGGTCGACTCGGACGCCTGATCGGCGGCGCAGCGCTGGATGGCGAGCGTTATAATGCTCTTCGCGTTGAAATCCGCCTCTTCCTTCGCCTGCTGTTCGAGATTGCGGACCTGGACGGCGAGGTCGCGCCTCGTCTCGTCCATGATCTCGTCCGTGAGTTGCTTTTTTGCCTCTTCCTTGGTGAGCTGGGAAATGCGCTCGAGCTCCTGGATCATGAGTTCGTGCTGATGGGAGACGAGCTCCTGCGTCTTTTGCACTTCGTCGAGCTTTTTCTGTGCCTCTTCGATCTTTTGGTTGGCATTGTTGAGCCGCGCGTCGAGAGATTGCTCTTTGCGGGAGAGTTCGGTCTCCTTCTTTTCGAGCGCGTCTTCCTGCCTGTTGAGACGATCCTCCACGCGCTTTTGCTCGGCGCGCTTCTCCTTCATCTCCTGTTCGAACTCGTTTCTTCGCTTCAGATCCTGTTCCTTCGCCTCTAAAATTGCTTCCTTTTTGCGCTGCTTGATCTCGCTGTCCGCTTTTTCAAGCATTTCTTCCACTTGCTTTTGGGTTGCGTCAAGTTTCTGTTCCGATCTCTTTTTGGAAACTTTTTTGAGTACTTGCCATGTGACGACGACGGCGATCCCCGCGCCGAGAACAAGGGCAAGAACGATGAGCCCGATCGCAAGACCGGTGTTCATCGTAAGGAGCAGGCTGCCAAAATTTGCCATCATGACTGCCTCCTCAGAATAAAATTTCGACTTATATCCCAGAACTATCCGAAAAATGGACAGATATAGGCATTGTCGTGAAGTATTATACAATATTTTGACTTTGCTGTCAATGGGTTACCGTCATATTGCGCCGCTTTTGCAAAAATTTTTTTTGATTTTTGAGGAAACCCCTCATCCGTCACGGCTTGCGCCGCGCCACCTTCCCCCCAAAGTGGGGAAGGCAAGGATTCGGACTGGATCTTCGGGATCCTTCGGTCGCAGAGCTCCTTCAGGATGACGCGGTTGTCCCCTCGCTGCCCCTTTAGGGGAAGTCCCCGAAGGGGAAAGGGGTTCCAAAAAAACGGCGGCAGGAAACCCCTCAGTCACCTGCGGTGACAGCTCCCCTACAAGGGGAGCCAAGACCCCTTCAAAAAACCGCCCCGAAATTATCGGAGCGGAATGCTGGCACAGGCGTTGAGGGAGAGCGGGGAAAAGTTGCCCGCCTCATACTGTATAAGTCCTTCGGCGGCGATCATGGCGGCATTATCCGTACAGCGCCGCTTTTCGGGAAGGACGAGTCTGAGTCCCGCCCTGCTGCATGCGGACTGCAACCGTTCCCGCAGGTACCCGTTCGCGACGACCCCGCCGCCCGCAGTCACGGTGTTGACATGCCGCTCGAGTGCCCCTTCCACCGTCTTTTCGACGAGGATATCGAGCGCGGCGGACTGGAAGGAAGCGGCGACGTCCGCCTTCGACCATGCCTCCCCCTTTTGCTCCTTGGTGTGCACATAGTTGATGATGTGCGTTTTGAGTCCGCTGTAAGAGAAGTCATATCCCCCCAATCCCTTGAGCATCTTGGGCATGGGTACCACGTTTTTGCCCTCTCTTGCAAGCTGTTCGACATGGGGGCCTCCGGGATAGGGAAGTCCCAGCACGCGGGCGACCTTATCGAAGGCCTCTCCCGCGGCGTCGTCGAGGGTGCCGCCGAGGACTTCGAACTTCGTCGGCGTTTCGGTATAGAGGATCGCCGTGTGCCCCCCGCTCGCGAGAAGCGTCATGAAGGGCGGGGTGAGTGTTTCGTCTTCGAGATAGCATGCGGCAAGATGTCCGCGGATATGGTTGACCCCGATGAGGGGGATCTTCAGCCCGTAGGCAAATCCCTTCGCGAAGGAGAGCCCCACGAGAAGGGCGCCGAGCAGCCCCGCGCCGTAGGTGACGGCGACCGCGTCGAGCTCCTCTTTTCCGACGTCCGCACTGCAAAGCGCGCGCCGCACGACTTCATCCACCGCGTCACTGTGGACGCGCGAGGCGATCTCGGGCACGACGCCGCCGTATTTGGCCTGCACGGAAGCGGACGAAATGATCTCGTCCGAAAGTAAAGTGCGACCGCGGATCACTGCCGCGGCCGTTTCGTCACAGGATGATTCGATTCCCAAAATCAACGGAGATTTTTTCATGGATAACAAAACGATCCCTCATCAGGTCTTTTTCAGATAGTCGATGATGAAACCTTGGATGTTGCCGTCCATCACGGCCTGCACGTCCCCCATCTCGTACCCCGTCCGATGATCTTTGACGAGCGTATAGGGACAGAACACATAGGAGCGGATCTGCGAGCCCCATTCGATCTTCTTCGTCTCCCCTTTGAGGGCGGCTTCCTGTGCCAAGCGTTCCTCGATCTGTTTTTCGAGGAGTTTCGAGCGGAGATATTTGAACGCCATCTCCTTATTCTGGAGCTGGCTGCGCTCGTTCTGGCAGGTGACGACGATCCCCGTCGGGAAATGGGTGATGCGGATGGCGGTCTCCGTCTTGTTGACTTTCTGGCCACCCGCGCCCGAGCTTCTGTAGACGTCGATACGGATGTCCTCGTCCTTGATCTCAATCTCATTGTCGTCGTCGACTTCGGGCATGACTTCGACGGAAGCAAAGGAGGTCTGGCGGCGCTTGTTGGCATCGAACGGCGAGATACGCACGAGTCTGTGCACGCCGATCTCCGCTTTAAGGTAGCCGTATGCGTTTTCCCCTTCGATCTTGAAATCCACCGATTTGAGCCCCGCGCTGTCGCCCGCAAGACGGTCGAGCTCGGTCGTCTTGAAGCCGTTCATCTCGGCATAGCGGCAATACATGCGGTAGAGCATGGAGCACCAATCGCACGCCTCCGTGCCGCCCGCCCCCGCATGGATGGAGAGAAGGGCGTTGGAATTATCGTACTTGCCGCGGAGGAGCGCTCTCACGCGCATCTCCTCGATGTCGGCCTCGGCGGTTACGATCATCTTGTCGAGTTCGGAAACGAGCTCCTCTTCCTCCGTCTCTTCGATGAGGTCGATGATCTCGTTTGCATCGTCGAGCGCCTTTCTGCCCTTTTCGTAGGAAGCGATCTTATTCTCGATCGAAGAGATCTCCCGCCCGATCCCGGCGGAGCGCTCCAAGTCCTGCCAGACGGCGGGATCTTCCTGCTCTGCGCGCAGCTTTTTGAGCTGTTCGTAGCGGTTGTCGATATCCAGAGCGTATTTTGCTTCGCCGAGCGTCTCTTCGAGGTCTTTGATTTTCAGTCTGTAATCGTCTGCTTTGAACATAGATACCTTGATTTGTTTGATGTTCTATCCCTCGGCGCCGAGGGCAAGGGACAAGGTGCTACCTTGCTTCCCCTCTCAGGGGAAGTACCCGCGCAGCGGGGGATAGGGTTTTGGGGAACCCCTCAGTCACCTGCGGTGACAGCTCCCCTGCAAGGGGAGCCAAGGAGAGGCGAGACGCGTGACAGCTCCCCTACGAGGGGAGCCGAGAGAACCCCTCAGTCACGCAAGGACGCGCGCCAGCTCCCCTGCAAGGGGAGCCAAGTGTTCTTCCGCTCAATTAAAAGGGTTTCCCGTGGCACTTTTTATATTTGAGGCCGCTGCCGCAGGGGCAGGGGTCGTTGGGACCCGGCTTTTTC